>JBFILE010000060.1:0-14546 GCA_041599855.1 Thermoplasmatota archaeon | reverse complement strand
TGCCGTGCGCTCCGGCGGCGCGGTCTCCGCGAGCAGCATCGACCCCGTCCGTGCCCCCTTCCGATTCGGCTGCCCGGCCGTCCATGCCGGCCGTGAGTTGCCGGAGGACCACGGCCTTCGCCGCTGCGAAGGATCGCGTGTCGTCGAAGGTCGCGTCACCGACGGCGTAATCCGCCACTTCGAACCGCTCGGTGAGGCGCGCGAGGGCCACGCGCGAGGGAGCATCAAGATGGGGCACGAGACGCTCCTCCACTTCCCGCGGCGCATGGGAATCCTCCAGCGGGACCCCGTTCTCGCGGGCCGCCGCCACAAGATCGAGCCAGCCGGCTTCGATCACGTGGGCCCAGTCGTCCACATGGATGGTGATGGATGCCGACCCGCGCGTTCGCCCGATGCTTCGTCCGAGGCGGACGTGGATCCGATGATCGCCGGGCGCATGGTCATCGGAGTCGTGGCTGTCATGGCGCTCATGGCGGCCGTGGCGCTCATGGCGTTCATGGCGTTCATGGCGTTCATGGCGTTCATGGCGTTCATGGAATACAAGGGAGACTTCGGCGACGCCGTCCGCATCCGTGACGGCACGCTCCGTGCCGCTGGGGCCCGTGATCTTCAGGACGGCACGGGGAAGGGGCGTGGCGTCCGCGCCGGCCGCGCGCGTGGGACGCGTCACGTGGACCTTCACCATCAGGGCCACTCCCGGACCCCAGATATGCGGGACCCGCGGGTCCGGCGTGAGGGGGACGATCCGGATGCCGGCCGTGGGGAACAGCAGGGCGCGCGCCCGGCCGATGGGGTCCCCGGCGCGGATGCGCTTCACCGTGACGGCGGCGACGAAGGCGAGGAGGGGCAGGGCAAGCGCGAGGGCAATGGCGGGTGCGACCTGGGCGCCGAACGGGCTGGCGACCCTGACCACCGTGGTGGCGGTGGCGGCGTTGTACCCGTTTGTCGGCGCCGTGTGCATGGTCAAGGGATGATCCCCGGGGCCCAGCGCATCCACCTGGAAAACGGCATGGCCGGTCCGGTTCGTGACAGCCTCGGCTTCGGCACCGTTGCGGGTCAGGGTCACGGGGATGTCCCGGAGGGCTCGTCCATCGGGCCCCGTGATGGCGGCGGTGACGGTGCCTGCGCGGCCTTCAAGGATGTCGCCGTCAGGAATGAGGGCGAGCAGCGGTTGCACGGTCACGCTGAAGGTGACCATCCGGCTGAATCCCAGGGCCGGACTTGCCACCGCGACGGGGGCCTCGATGGGGGTGGTGACATCCACGACTACCGTCGTCCGGAAGGTGCCGTTCGGGAGGGTCATGACGGTGACGCCGGGACCTCCCGCCCCCGCAGGGTCGATGACGCGGACGGGCAACGTGGCGAATCCCACGTCCACGTCGCCGCCTGCAATGGGCGCGCTGCCGGCACCGAGGAGTCGTCCGGAAAGGGTGACCGGTTCCCCGGCAATGACCGCCACCCGGAAGGGCACCTCGATCTCACCGTCCACCGCGTGGATGGCGGCGGTCGCGTCGCTCGGGTCCCGCCACTCATCGCCGGCGTACGTGAGGCTCACGGCGTGCGGGCCCACATCGCCAAGGACGAGTTCGACCACGAGCCTTCCGGCCCCGTCGGCCTGGAAGGATTCCTGGACCGCCTCATCCACGGTCACGGTCACGGCTGCGTGGGGAACGGCTCGTCCGCCGGTCTCGCGGACGGCGCCGAACAGGGTGAGGCGCGCGCCCGCCGCTTCCCTCGCAGGGATCCCCACATCGACGGTCGTGGCGGTCCGGATGGTGAACGGCGGATCGCTCCACCCGGGAAGGTAGCTGAAGGTGTCGCGGTCGAGGCGCGCGCTCCGGGCAACCAGGTTCCAGTCCCCCGCCTTCAGGGAGGCGGGCACGCTGCCGTCGATGGTGAATACGCCGTTCCCGTTGGTGCGGCCACTCCCGACGGGGATGCCGGGCGGACGATCCTTCGTCTCGTTGAGGAACAGGTCCACGGCCACGAAGGGGACCGGCTGGCCCGCAAGGGAGAGGACGCGCCCCTTCGCGGTGAAGTTCGATGGCTTCGTGACGACGGGCGTGTGCTCGTCGATGAGGACCTCGACCGGGAACTCGTCGATGCCGGTATCCGTGGGCCGGGGGTCGCGGGTGCGGGGGTCGCGCGTCTCCGAGCCGAGGAAATCGCGGTTCCCGTTGGGGTTCGACACCGAGTACGTTCCGCAGCCTCCGAGGTTGAGCTGGAACCAGCGTCCGTCCGGCACCTGGACCTCCGCGAATGCGTGCGCCTCGTTCACCACGACGCGCGTCGGGATGCCGATGGCTTCGAGGGTGACGGCGTACGCATACGCGCGGTGGCGGCAGCAGCCGTTGCGTCCGAGGGCGAGGGCATCATAGATGTCCGCGTACTCGCCGGGGCCGGGGATGTCGCCGTCGTCGAAGGCGCGGAAGTACCGGGCAAGGGTGATGGCGGTTCGGGAGATGTCCGCGTCGTCCGGGACGCCTGCCGCCTGCAGGACCACGCGCGCCCGGGCCTCATCCACGAAGGGATTCGACACGCGCATGGCAGCCGGATAGTCCTTGATCTTGACGCCGCGGGGTATCGCGCTCTCCAGGTAGTACGCCGTGTCCGCGACATACCGCATGGAGAGGTTCACGTGGCCATCGCGGGTGGCGCTCACGTAGAATGTGTCGGCCCCATCCTTGTACAGCGTGAGGTCCCCGACCCCTTCTGCGACAAGGTGCGTGACCACGGCATCGGGGTGTGGACTGTACACGGGGACGGGAACGCCTGCGCGGAAGACCACGGGGAAGATTCCAAGGAACGATTGTTCGCCACGGGCCACGTCACGGTTCGGGCGCACGCTTTCCGGAACAGGCGTCGAGGATTCCACCGCAAGGAGGCCGCTCTCCTCGAAACGGTCCAAGGCCTTGAGGCGCTTCATGGCGCCGAGGGCGGGGTCGAACACGTACTGGATCACCACGTTCCCGCCGAGGTTCGTCCGGTCCATGTTCCATGTGTCCGGGAATGCGTCGGGCGAGGGCGCGAAGTCGCCACTCGAATTCCCGGTGATGCCCCCGGCACGTACGCGGGCACCCTCCGAGGGTCCCCCGTCCCCGTCCTTCGACAGGACGCGCTGGCCGAAGGGTGCCCACGTCCCGTTCGCAAGGTCCCCCGAGAACGCGTCAAGATCCGATTCGAGCCGATCCACTGCGGGGGCGGCAAGGGCGAATGCCGCGGCGATGGCGACGAGGGCAAGAAGGATCGCGGACAACGGCGCAAGGGGCGCTCGCCCGCGGCGGGCGCGATCCTTCGGGGCAGGAGGGGGCAGAGGGAAAATGCAGGGCCGCGTCGGGGTTTAAAGGATTCCGGATACGACCACGGATCGCTGCGCACGCCCCAATGGGGGAATCCCGTGGATTTATACCTCGACGCCCACGTCCCCGCATCATGCTCCCGCGCGTCGGCCCGTCGCAGCGCACCCGCGCCCTGCGTCGCCGTTCCCTCGCGATGCCCGTGTCCCTCCTTGCCTTTGCCCTCCTCGCGGTGGCTGCTGCGGCACCAACCGCGGCAGCCGCGTACCTGGTGACGGGCGCCGAGGCGCCGGACGTGGTCATGCCGGGCCGCGACTTCGCGATCACGGCGACCCTCCGCAACACGGGCCAGGAGGACATGAGTTCCGCCCTGTCGGCCGCACTCTACGAATTCGAGGAAGGCAAGGTCTGCGGGTCCCAGCAGGACCCGCGGTTCAAGGGATTCATCAACCGCGCGAACGTGATCGTTCCCGTGCCCGCGGGCACGACCCGCCTCCATCCCGCCGAGGGCGCGCAGGACAAGTGGCGCATGGTCATCGACCCGTCGAAGGTGACGTCGCCCGGCCCGTACCAGATCTGCGTGTTCGCAATGAAGACCCAGACGCCTGTCGAGTACCACGATTACGAGGCGGTGAACGTGACCGTGCGCGTGACCAACACCGCGCCGTCGGCATCCTTCACGATCACGCCGGATGTGGGCAATGTCACGACCGAGTTCCGCTTCCGGGCGGAAGCCGCGGACGTGGACGGCGACCCGATCACATACAGTTGGGACTTCGGGTACTCGGGGGCGAAGGGCCGCGCCCGCGCCGAGGGGGCAACGGCGAGCCAGCGGTTCTTCTCGTTCGATGAGTCCCCGCGCACCTACACCGTGACCCTCACCGCGTTCGACGGGTTCGATGCAACCACCCGATCCCGGGAGATCACCGTCTTCCCGGCGGCGGTCGAGGCGGACCCCGTCCTTCCGGATGCGGACGGAGCGCCCGATGGCGGCGGATCGGGGATCCCTGCGCCCGGCTTCGGCTGGGTCGTTGCGGCGGTCGGTCTCGGGGCATTCGTGCGGGCACGCCGGCGCGGGCGAGCGGGTCGATCGATGACCCGGCGGCAAGGGTCTAACGGGGCGGCGGGCAAGGGCTCGCCATGCAGGCTCCCAGGAATCGACCGCACCGCGGCCTGCGCTCGGCAGGTGTCGGACTCGTGATCCTCGGCGTCGCGGTTGCCGCGGTGCCGGCCACGTCCCAGGCAACCCCCGCGGCCACGTGGAGCGATTGGCTCGCAGGCGCGGGCCTGGTCGTTGCCGGAATCGCGGCCGCATGGGCCGCCTCCTCCCCGCGGAGTCGCCACCTCGTGGCGGGTCCGTTCGCGGCCGTCGTCATCGGCGTCTGGATCTTTGTCGCTGCATTCTTCCTTGTCGCGGACGACGCATGGTTCTGGTCCAACATCCTCCTCGGCGTCCTCGTCCTCGCGGTGGGCACGTACGGGGTTGCGACCGGTGCCACCCACACCGCACGCACCACGCGCCGGCTCCAGGTGTGAGACCCGCCCGGCGCGGTGCGTGCCGTTGTCGCGTTGGGCCCGGCCGGGGACATGCGACCCCTTGCGGGAGCATCGCGACGCCACGAACCGTGCCTGTTGACGGCGCCCGAGGGCAGCGGCTCGACGCCACCGCCGCGGGTCACCGCGCCACGAGCCAGACCCCGAGGAGCACCACGCCGCCTCCCGCCAATACCACCGGGGATGCGAGTTCCCCGAGCGCAAGGTACGCGATGAGGGTGCCGCCCAAGGGCTCCAGCAGGATGGTGGTGCTTACGACGGCAGCCGGGACATAGCGCACCACCCAGTTGATGACGGTGTGCCCGAAGATCATGGGCACGACTGCGAGGGCAAGGAAGAGGCCGTGCTCCTGCGCGTCCCACCCGGAAAGAGGCGCGGACCACAGGAGGGAAAGGACCAGGAGGGTGACGGTGGCCGCCGCATAGACGACCGTGACGAAGGGGAGGAGCGGCATGCGCTGGCGGTAGCTGCGGGCACCGAGGAGGTAGGCGGCGAAACAGATGGCCCCGGCGAAGGCGAGGAGGTCGCCGAGGAGTGCATGGCCGCCCGTGGTCCGGTCCGCAAGGGCGATGCCGACGGCGCCGAGGACAGCCACGAGGATCCCGACCCACTTGCGCGTGGGAAGGTGCTCGCGCATGAACACCTGCGCGAAGCCCGCCACGAGGACCGGATGGATCGTGACGAGGACGAGGCTTGCCGTGACGCTGGTGAGATCAAGGCTTGCGATCCACGTGGCGAAGTGGAGGGCAAGGATGACGCCGACGCCGGACAGGGCAAGGATGTCGCGGCGGCCGAGGGCCGCGAAGTCGGCGCGGTGGCGGACGACGGCGAACGGCGCAAGGATGACGGTGGCATACAGGAGCCGGTAGAAGGCCTTCACGAGCGCGGGCGCCTCGCTGAGTTTGAACAGGGTGGCGGCGCTTGAGATGGCGGCGATGGCAACCGCGAGTCCGATGGCAACGGTGAGGGGGGATGGCGCCGCGTCGGGCACGGTGGGCGCCCCCGGCGCCGCTGTTCCGGCCGGGGTGGCAGCGTCCGCCGCGACCGCCATGTCGGCGCCATCCTTCGACGCGGTCATCCCGACCGACCTTTCGCGTCCGCGGCCGCGTTCCCCGCGTACTGTTCGAGGAGGGCCCGGTACATGCGCACGCCGGCATCCAGATCGGCGAGGGCGATGCTCTCCCGGTTGGTGTGGGCGAGGGCCCGCTCCCCGGGGCCGAGGACGACAAGGTCCACATCGAGCGCCTGGAACCGACTCGCTTCCGTGCCATACGGGAGGCCCACGCGGGCCACGGGATGGCCCGCGTTCTCCACGCCGGCGACCGATGCGCGCATCAGGCTGGAATCGATCCCGGAATCGAATGGGACATGATCCGTGAGAACCTCGGCGTGTGTGGGGAGCCCGCTCGCCTTCGCGATGATCCCTTCCACGTGGCGCACGATGTCCCGGGATTCCTGGCCGGGCAGGTAACGGACGTCCAATCGGGCGTGGGCGCGGTCGGGCACCACGTTCGCCTGGGTCCCGCCCTCGATGATGCCGATGCTCGTGGTGGCCTCCCCGAGGGCCGGATGATGGCCCTTCGGTGCCCACCCGTCGAGGGCGGCGAGTCCCTTGGCGAGACCGAGGATCGCGTTGCGGCCGAGATGCGGCATGGACGCGTGGGCGCCTTCCCCGCTCACTTCGACATCCAGCCAAAGGACGCCCTTCTCTGCGAAGCCGATCTCGAAGTCCGTGGGTTCCCCGACGACGATGGCGCGGAACCCGTCGAGGGCACCGGATTCCACGAGGACGCGCGCCCCGCCCATGGTGGTCTCCTCATCGGTCGTGAGGACGAAGCCCACGGGAATCCCTTCGGCGGCAAGGGGGAGGAATGCGGCGATGCTTCCCAGCATGTCGCAGGCGCCTCGGCCCCACAGGCGGCCGTCGAGGACTTCGGCACCATGGGGATCCCGGACCCAGCCGGCACCGTCGGGAACGACGTCCACGTGCCCACTGAAGGCGAGGGTCGGCGACGTGCCGGAGCGGGCAACGAGGGTGCCGGCATCCCGGTCGTGGACCACGTCCGCGCCGGCATCCACGAGGAATGCCTTGGCGACGGCAAGGACGGCGTCCGCGTCCGGCGCGGCCCGGATGAGGTCCGAAAGAAGTGCGAGGGCGGGGGATTCGCGCACGCGCCGGCATCACGACCCCGAGGGAAATGCCTTCCGTTCCCGCGGTCCTGCGTTCCCTGCCCCGACCTCCCCGGACCCCGATTCCGGAGGGCCCCCGTACGGCCCGAACCCCCGATCCCTCCGAGGGGGACCGATTCTCGCGGATGTTATATACGCGCCTGCCCGTGGGCGCGATCCATGACTGCGAGACACGTGCTCCTGGCGATCGTGCTTTCCGCCTCCGTGCTCCTTGCCGGGTGCGCGACGCCTGACGCGCCCGGAACGCCGGACACCAACACGACACCGACGCCGACATCCGCTCCCACCCCGACCACGCCCACCCCCGATGGGGAAGACCCGCGTCCGGAGGATGGAACGGGGCCGTTGTCGTGGCCGACGGTCCCTTGCGGGGACGCAGCTCCCGGCTCCCCGGCCCCGCAGTGGATGTCCGCCCATCCGCGCGTCACGTTGAACACGTCGATGGGAGCCATCGTGGTCCAGCTCAACCGGGAAGCCGCGCCCGTGACCGTCCAGAACTTCCTGAACCTCACGAAGCAGGGCGTCTATGATGGCGTGCTGTTCCACCGGGTCATCGCGGATTTCATGATCCAGACCGGCGACCCCCTCTCGAAGGACGCGAATCCCGCGAACGACGGTACGGGAGGCCCCGGGTACGCCATCCCGGACGAGTTCTCGCCCGCACTCCGTCACGACAAGGCAGGCGTCGTGTCCATGGCGAATTCGGGACCGAATTCGGGTGGTTCCCAGTTCTTCATCACCCTCAAGGCAACCCCTCACCTCGATGACCGCCATGCGGTCTTCGGCTCGGTGGTGGAGGGCATGGACATCGTCGAGGAGATCAGTGCCACCGCAATCGGCGCAAACGACCGCCCCGTCGAGGATGTGACCCTTGAAACCGTGGAGGTGATGGAGGACGTCCCGTTCACCACCCGCCCCTCGGTCGGCGTGCACCCGGTCATCCCGTCAAAGACGGCCGTGGAGGGGCGCGCCACGACCTTTGCCGTCATCCTCGCGAATGACGGCAGCGTGCGCGATCGCGTGGCCCTCACGGCGGATGTCCCCGCCGGGTGGACGTGCGAGGTCACGGAGCCTCCGACCATTTCCGCGGGCACGGGGCGCGTCGTCTTCTTGACCTTGACCCCCGCGGCCGGCGCGACCGGAACCCACTCCATCCCCCTTACGGCCACAAGCGCGTGGGCGTCCACGACCCCCGCCACCGCCAAGGTGGATGTGGTGATCGGCACCCTCGGCGCAGATGTGAAGCAGGGCGACTCGGTCACGGCCAACTACGCGGGCCTCCTCCCCGACGGCCGCCTGTTCGACACGAGCATGGAAGCCGTGGGAAGCAACCCGGACCAGCCCAAGTTCGCCACCCCAGGCGGCTACCGGGAGCGGTCCACCTTCAACACGTTCAGCTTCACCGTGGGTTCGGGCGTGATCGCCGGGTTCACGAATCTCGCGAAGACCGCGAAGGTCGGCGAGACCGTCACGGCGCTCATCCCCGCGAAGGATGCGTACGCCACCGGGAACCAGTACGACCGACCCCTGACGGGCCGCGATCTCGTGTTTGAACTGGAGATCGTGGAGAAGGCCTGAGGGGCAAGGGTCGGACGCGCTCCCCGGGCCGCCGGATGTGGTGACCTGACGTCACCGCGTACGCCCGCCGTGGGGCGGCTCCGGAGCCCCCGCCCGGCGGCCATTCCCCGCCATCGCGGACGGGTAACCCGCGCATGCCACCTGCTGCACGGGTCGAGGGCGGACGCAGGATGGCGGAATCGGGGCCGGCCCGGCAGGAAGCGCCCCGGTCCCAGGGTTCACGCCGCGGGCCGGGGCCGCCGGCCCCTCACTCCAACGTGAACCAGAACGTCGCCCCTTTCCCGGGTTCCCCTTTCGCCCAGACACGTCCGCCGTGGCGCGCGATGATCCGGTCCACCGTGGCGAGGCCGATACCGGTTCCGTCGAATTCCGCGGCATCATGAAGGCGTTCGAAGGGTCGGAAGAGGTCGCCCGCAAGCGCCGAATCGAACCCTGCCCCGTTGTCCTTGACAAAGAAAGCCGGCCCGCGCGTCGGTCCGCCGCCATTCGACGCCGGAATGTCAACGGAATCCTCCCGTCCGAATGCGATGTGCGCCTTGGCCACCTTCGCCGTGAATTTCCAGGCGTTCCCGATGAGGTTCTCAAGGACGATGCGAAGGAGGCGCGTGTCCCCGGTGACGGCGACGCCGGATGCGATGTCGAGGGTCACGGCCCGGTCGGGTTCGCCGTTGGCAAGGGTTGACGCAACCTCGGTGGCGAGACCGGACAGGTCCACCGGCTCGGACCGGACGTCTCCCCGCGTCACCTGGGACATGGCGAGGAGGTCGTTCACGAGCTGGGTCATGCGTTGCGCTTCCTCCTGCATCCGGACGAGATACCCCTTGCCTGTTGCGTCGATGCGGGCGTCATAATCCTCGCGGACGGCTTGGGCAAGGTAATCGATGGCGCGCAGCGGCGCTCGCAGGTCATGGCTGACGGAATAGCTGAACGCCTCCAGTTCCTGATTGGCAAGCGCCAGTGCCCGGGTGCGTTCCTCCACCCGCTTCTCCAGCGCAAGATTCTCCGCCTCCATTTCCACCTGCATCCGCAGGGTGTCGGAGGCGGCCGGCACGTCGCGCGTCAGGATGATGAGGGGGCCGGCTCCGGCGGCGGCCGGTTCAACCCTCGCCCGGACCGTGACATCACCCGGATTCGTGCTCACCAGGTTCAACCCCTTCATCGACAGGGCTTCACCACGCACCGCGGCTGCAACGAGACGCTCGGCATCCTCGGATGATTCGTCCGTGAAGATGCTGGGCGCAGGGAGTCCCGCCAGCAGCGAAGATATCCGTCCCGTCCAGATGCCAAGCGCCACAGACGCCCGGATGATCCGTCCGTCCTGATCCAACCGTACGACGGCATCCATGGAGTCCGGTCCGTCGGTGCCGACGGCAGGACCCGAACCGGCCCAACCCGGCGGGGATGTACCTTCGAACGCGCCCCATTGGTCCAGGTCGACGGCGAAACCCGAAAGGTGGATCGGCGCACCGTCCGGCCCCTTGGCAACGGCACGGACGTGGAATCCGACCGTGCGCTTCGATCCGTCCGGATTGGCGACGTGGAACCATAAGTGGCCGGGCGCGCCGGTCCGCACGGCCGCATGGAGCAGCTGGTCTGCCCGGGCACGGTCCTCCGGGGAGATCATCGCGACCACATCGTCCAAAGTGACCGGTACCCCGCGCTCGACATTCATGAGGTCGTACATCCCCTTCGACCACGTCAGTCGGTGCTCCTTGAGGTCGATTTCGAACCGCCCCAGGCCACCGAGGCGCTCTTCTTCGCGCCTCGCCATGTCCGCCGCGCCCCACGCCTCCAGGGCGAGCCGTTCCAGGGTACGATCGCGCATGATGACGAGCACGCCACGGATCACTCCGTCGGACCCCCGGATCGGCGAGAGATGGATGTCCATGCGACGGGATTCCCCGGTCTCGGCCTGGATGACTTCGTGGTCCTCAAGGAGGACGGGCGTTCCGGAACCCGCGGTCCGGATGGCCTGAAGGTCATTCGGTCCGAGTTGGTCGGGGAACAGGTCGAAGGGGAAGCGACCGATGACCTCGTGCCGGCGCATGCCGTATACCTGCTCCATGCCCGGGCCCCATTCGATGATCCGACCGCCCGTGTCGTAGGCAGCGATCGGATCGAGCATGTGTTCCACCACGTTGGTCGTGAAGTCGCGCTGCTTCTCCGCGCGTTCCTCGGCCGCAGTCCGATCCGTCACATCGCGCCAGCCCGTCACCACATCCCCGTCGGGCCCCGGCAGGCGGGTGAACGCGGTCTCGAACCACAGGTAGGTCCCGTCCTTCGACCGGGCCCGGAGGGGCGGCATCTGCTCACGGCGCAGGGGCCGCCCGTGCGCGGCCGCGGTGAAGGCGGCACGCGCACGTGCCCGGTCATCGGGATGGATGATCGCGTCGATGGACATGGCGCGGAACTCATCCAGCCCGTACCCGAGCCGGGCGGTGACGGAGGGCGACACGTAGGACAGCGAGAGGTCGGGGCGATGAACGGTCATGATGTCGGTCATGTGTTCCGCCAGCATCCGGTACCGGCTCTCCGCATCCTCAAGGGCCCGCCGGGATTCCGTCTCCCCGGTCACGTCGCGGATGACCGCGAGCTGGACGAAGCCCCCGTCCGAATCAAGGGGGCTGAGACTGATCTCGATGGGGAACTCGGAGCCGTCCTTGCGGCGCCCGATGAGGTCGGCTCGTGCCGAAAGCGGCGTGCCGGTTCCCTCCGCATCAGGCCCTTCCGCGCCTTGGCCCGCGGCCTCCTGCTCGCCACGCTGCGGCACCAGCATGTGCACGGATTGGCCAAGGACCTCGTCGCGGTCGTAGCCGAACAACGATTCCGTCTTCTGGTTGACGAGGCTGATGCTGCCGCGCCGGTCGAGAAGGATCATCCCATCCGGCGCACTCTCGAGGATCGTCCGGAACCGTTCCTTTGCCCGCTCCACGTCGTTTGCGCCCCGGATCGCGCTCTTCACGGCACCCTCGAGGAGGCGCTTCTGGCGGGCAAGCAACGCCTGGACCCGCTTCTCTTCGGTAAGATCCCGGAAGATGATGACCAGACCGACGAGGAGGTCCTCGCGGTGGATGCCGGTGATGGTGATTGCCACCGGGAATTCGGCCCCATCTGCCCGTTCGAAGCGCGTTTCGCCGCGGATCGCGCCGGGACCCGGGACCTCCTGCCCCGTCAGGAGATCACAGAGACGGGGTTCGCCCGGGCCGGTCCCGTTCGTGGACGGAGGCACATACTCCTCGCGCGGGTGGACGAGGTCGTGGAACCCGACGCCCTCCGCCGGCAGGTCCCTGAACCCGAGGATCGCGCGTGCCGCGGGATTCATGGACGTGATCCGCCCCTCCACATCCAGGCCGACCACCCCCTCGCCAAGGTTGGTCGAGACCGCGGTCGCGCGGTGCATCCGGTTGAGTGCCTCGGTTGCGAGGACGTTCGCCAGGACCGGGTCCCGTTCCCTGGACGCCCAAGCGAGTGCCGATACCACGCCGTCATCACTCAGGTGCTTGATGGCGCGAACCGGGTCCTCCGCATCGCGGACCACCTCGTAGAAGGGGGCGAATCGTGCATCACCCATGGTCCGACCCCCTTCCCGGGGCTGGCGGGTGGCGGGACGACTTCGAGGATTCAGGCACTTGCAGGGCTTTGGGGCCTTTTTCGTATAAACGGGCGCGGGACGCCGCCATTGAGAGCGGACGAGGTGTCACGCGGGCACCATGCCGATTGCTCCCTATGGGAGCTCGACCCCGGTGAGACCCTCATCCGCGCCCGGGGAGCACGGCATCGCGTTCTTCAGGGACCGACCTTGTCCGCGATCTCACGGACGCCGGCGACAAACCGATCAACATCATCCGCGCTCGTGTACGCATACACGCTCGCCCGGACACTCCCTTCGATGTCGCGGGCATGGAACCATGCGTGGACACAGTGGGCGCCGCTGCGCACCTGCACGTTGTGCCGGTCGTCAAGGAGGATGGCAATCTCGTGGGGCCCGAGGTGGTCGTACGTGAACGTGAGGATGCCGCCCCGGTCCTCGGGCGCCGGCGGGCCGAGGATGCGGATGCCCGGAATGCTGTCCAGTCCGAGGGTCATCCGGCGATTCAACGCCACCTCGTGGGCATGGATGTCCGCGGCTCCGATGCGGGCAAGGTACCGGGCGGCAGCACCGGCACCGAGGATGCCCGCGTAGTTCTGGAGGCCGGCCTCGAACCGTGCGGGCACTTCGCGGAACGTCACCGATTCGTAGGTGACGCCCTCGACCGTGTCCCCACCCACGATGAACGCACCCATCTCGTCCTCGACGCCCTCCTTGAGATACAGGAAGCCGACGCCCGTGGGCCCGAACATCTTGTGGCTGCTTGCTGCGTAGAAATCCACGCCCAAGGCCTCCACATCCACCGGCATGTGCCCCGCGGCCTGTGCGCCGTCAAGGAGCACCCGGGCGCCGTGGGCGTGGGCGATGCGCACGATGGCATCGGCCGGGAGGACGGTTCCATCGAGGTTGCTTGCATGGCCCATGGCAACAAGACGCACATCGCCCGCCGCAAGGCGCGCCTCGAACGCTGCCTCGTCAAAGGTCCCGTCGTCCCGCGTCGGGAACACTTCGAGGACTGCGCCCGTCCGGCGGCAGGCCTCGTGCCACGTGACGAAGTTGCTGTTGTGCTCCCGGTCCGACGTGACGACCACGTCCCCCTTGCGCAGGCGGAACGCGTGGGCGACGAGGTTCACGGATTCCGTCGCGTTCTTCGTGAACACCATGCGCGACGGGTCCCGCGCGCCGAGGACCCGCGCCACATCGCGCCGGGCCCCATGGACGCGCTCACCCAGCTCACGGGCAAGGTCGTACGCGGCCCTCCCGGCGCACACGGGCCACCGCTCCAACCCTTCCACGACCGCATCGATCACGGGCCGCGGCTTCAGGGTCATGCACGCATTGTCGAGGAACGCCGGCGGCGACGGCTGGTTCAGCAGGGGAATCTCCCGACGGATCGCCTCCACATCCACCGTCATTCCACGACCCTCGTTGATGGCGTGCCCCAATCCATGGCGCCGAAGAACAGGGTGAGCGCGGCCTCCGCCTTCCGGGGATCACTCGTCTTGAACAGGAGCTTCCCGCTCTCGAACACGCTCAATTCCACGATGCCGATCCGGGAAACCAGGATGATCCCCGCATTCGCGAGGGTCCCGAACCCCGCCGCCTCCAGCGTCCCCTGCACCGCATCAAGATCCAACGCGAGCTTCCGGTCCGGACTCGCCTCATACCCCGCGCGGTTCCTGCAGAGCTCAAGGACGGCGTAATGAGGAGCGGGTTCCACGAACCGACGACCCCCGCCCTTGAATAATACGCTTGCGCCCGGACTGGGGGAGCCAGCCGCGCGGAGTTCCCAAAAACCCAACAGGCTCCGCTTGGTGAACGGGCTCTTGGAAGCGGCTTGCGGAAGCGGAGGCGGAAGCGGCCTGCGGAAGTGGCCTGCGGAGGCGGAAGCGGCCTGCAGAAGTGGCCTGCGGAAGCGGAAGCGGAAGCGGAAGGGGGTGCGGAAGGGGGTGCGGGAGCGTGAGCGTGAGCGTGAGCGTAAGCGTGAGCGTAAGCGTGAGCGTAAGCGTGAGCGTAAGCGTTGGCGGAAGAGGAAGCGGGAGGGGAAGAGGAGCCGGGAGCGGTCGAGTGAGTGAACGTCCTCCACACGAGCTGAATTCTTGCCTGTCCGCGACCCTCGGTCACGCTGCTGCCCCCCGCGCCCCCCTCCGCTGGCCCAGTAGGCACGGGTTCAGTTCGTCGCCCGCGTGCTCATATCAAGGTCGCCGCGCGCATGCGTTCAACCCCTTCCTCCGGGCACCCGCCAACGCGTTCGCCCCCGCTTGCCGCCATCGCCAACGCTAACGCTCACGCTCACGCTCACGCTCACGCACCCGCTTCCGCCAACGCTTCCGCCAACG
>JBFILE010000059.1:0-14608 GCA_041599855.1 Thermoplasmatota archaeon | reverse complement strand
TCTGTGCGCGGCTCGGGGCCCCCACTCCCCATACCGACCGATCGTCCTCCTCTTGGCGTGAGCCCCTTGCGAGAGGAACGGCAACCCCGTCAATCGTGCCGATCCGGCGCGTGCATCTGAGCATCACACCCGGATTCCCACGCCGGGTTTACGTGGGGCGCCGGCGTCTTGTGGCCACTCTCCCCATGGTCCGATCGACGCCTGCACGCGCCTCGCAACCCGTCGCAAGGCTCCCCTTTTCCGACGTGGGAGCCCGTTCCCGCGACAGATGTGACGCCGCATCGCACACGCATCGCGTCTGGAAGGAAAGGTACTTAGCGGCCTCGTCACAGGATAGCATGTAGTGATCTGACATGGATCCCGCGTGCAACTTCCTGCGAGACTATCTGCCCGCAAAAGAGTCGAAAGACGGCGTGCTCACAAACCACGTGCGCAATTGCCCCGATTGCAACGACGAGATCGGAGCCCGGCTGCTCCCTCTCGGCACCGGCAGTTGAATGGATTCTTCGCGGCCCCCACCCCGGGGCCCGCGTTTCCCTTTTTTCCGGCCGCGCAAGCGGTCGATCCCCATCCTTGTTCGTTGCCAGGTGACGCCTCCGTCCTCGGGATCGCTCCCGCGGATGCCCCGCTTCCCATCCCGGCCCCCCCACCGCCACATCGTGGTCACCGGCCCTGTTCATCCCAGAAGTCCCGGAACCATTCCGGCTCATTCATTGAACGCGGCGGCTCCGGTTCGGGGCCTTCCCACGTGCGCATGAGGCCCAGCCAGAACCCCTTCACGTGGCGGTACGCAAGCGGAAGGACGACAGCGACCACGCCCATCACGACCGCGACCTCCTGCCGCGCCGTCAGGTCCGCGTACGCCATGAGTCCGAACAGGAGGAGGACCGCGAACGGAAGGGCAAGCAAAAGGGTCATCTCCGCCCCGCCCGTCCAATCACCGGCAGTCGTCTCGTACGCCCGCCCGCATACCTCGCACTCGTGCCGGGCCTCGAAGAAGCGGCGGAAGATCCGTCCTTCGCCGCAGTTCGGGCAGCGCAGGCGGATGCCGCGCGCAAGATGGCGGAGGACGGCCACCTGCGGACGTGGGGTCGAGGCGGAAAAAGGATTCCGGCAGGCGGGTCGGTTGAGGGGGGCGGGCGCGGGGATGCGTGAAGGTGCATCCCGCGCCCCCGCCGCGTGCCCCCGCCCCGCGCGTCCGATTCAGCGGAAGCGACCCCCGAGGCGCCTCGTCGGGTGGCATGTCGTTGACCTGGCATCACCACCCGGGGCTCACCTGCCGCGCCTCCTCAACTGCCGGGACGCGTCCGCACGCGGCCGGCAAGGAGGGCCACACCGACCGTCAATAGCGCAGCCAAGCCCATGGACGGGCTCGGCACCTGCTTTGCCGACAAATCGGACGGCGCGTCGGTTTCGCCGCCCGCATCGTCCGATTCCGGGCTCGTCGGCACCACCGCAGGACCGAGGTCCGTGAGCCCGAGATTCGTCGCTTGCGACCCCGAGGGAGCCCGAGCGGGTGCCCGGACCTTTGTCATCCCGGCAGGATCCCAGGAGGTGTGCGACGCGGCATCGTTCGCGTACCTGAGGTCGGCGCCGTAGGCGTCCAACACGGCACCGGTCTCCATCGCCGGCCCCGGCACCGCAGGCAACCCGTGCGCGTCGGCATCGATGAAGAGCGCCGTGTACGGCGTGGCGAACCCATGGGTCATGGCAAGGGCGACGATGACCTCGACGGCACCCGAACCGGGCCCTTCGAGGGTGGCCTTGTCGAGGAGGTGCGCGATGGTGGCCGCAGCCCATGCCCGCTCCACCTGATCGTGGGTGTCGGAGAGCGTGCCGGCAACGGTCGCCGTGAACGGGCCGCCGGGGGCACGGCCCGTGACCGTTGCGATCAACGGTTCGTCCGTGGTCTGGCGCCCAACGATCACGAGTTCACTTCCCGCAAACAGGATGGGGATGCGTTTCGGGTACACGTCGATCACGCCCGGCCCGTAGTCCACCGCGATGTCCGTGAGGATGGGGCGGTCGATCGTCTCGTAGAAGTCGGCGAGTTGCGCCTCGGCGGACTCGCTCGCCCGGATGTGCCGGTACGCTCCCCCGTTCTCGAGTGCCAGTCCTTCGAGGAGTTCCGCGTCCACGGAGTTGCCGAATCCGAGGGTGAACAGGGCGGAGCGCCCATCGTTCGCATCCTGCACGGCCTTGCGGATGTCTGTCGACTTCGTGACGCCCGCGGTGGCTTCCCCATCGGTGAGCATCACGACGATCCCGACCCGTTCATCCACTTTCGCCGGAATCTCGCTGAAGCCGGCAAGGAGCGCGTCATGCAGGTTCGTGCTCCCCTCCGCCTTGACCGCGTGAAGATCATGGATGGCAGCATCCACCGTCCCCTCCGTCACGGGCGTGAACCCGGTCGTGCGGGTCACGATGCCGTCGAAGGTGATGATGGCGAATGCGTCGGTGGCACGGAGTTGGCGCAGGATCGTGGTGAACGCGTTCTTCATCTGGTCCATCTTCGCGCCCTGCATGCTGCCGCTCTTGTCGAGGACGAAGACCACGGTCTTGGGCAGGCTGCTCCCGCCGAGGCTCTCGATGTCGGGGTCGAAGATGTGGACGAACGGGCGCCGCCCCGAGGCGTCCGGGCTCGTGAGGAGGATGCCGCCCGTGTCCGTGCTGTTGGTTCGCCAGGTCACCGCGGTCTGGCGGAATCCGGCGGTCGGGTGGACGATGGATGCCGTGCCCGATTCGTTGCGCCCCGTGATGGGCGCGACGGGTGCGGACGGGTCGGTCGCGAACATCCGGAAATCATGCACGCCGCGGGCATCGGTCACGGTCACCGTGTGGCGCACACCGTCCTCCTGATCCCGGCGCGCCATGCTGGCGACCGAATCGAGGACGAGGGTGTAGGCGCCCTTGGATTTGGCCAGGAACTGCTCGTGGACGAGGGTCACCGTTGCGGACAGGTTCGGCCCGATGTTCGTCGCCACCTGGTGGTCGCCGTTCCCGAGGCGCCGCACGAGGGCGGCACTCGCGCCCGCGGCAACGGCTTCTTCATACGAGGTCTCGGCGACGGCCTTCGGTTTCACAACCGCGTAGTAGGTCGTGCCGTTGATCACGAGCGTGACGTTGGACACGAATGCGCCGACGGGCACGGGAAACGTGATCGCCGCCTGCAGACTCGCCGCGTCGTTCCCATTCCGGAGTTCCACGGTCCGTTTCGTCACCGCGAACCCGTCCGCCACCCACGCCTCCACGCGCTCATCGACGACGATCAAGCCGTCCGCGGGAGGAGAATCATACAGGGGTCGGCCCCACGAGGCGTGGGCCAAGGGGGCGAAGGTAAGGGTGATCACGAGGAACAGGGCGATGATCGCGGCACGGCGGCGGGCCTCCATGGGAATGGGTGAACGTCGAACGGGTAAAGGATGCCGCAATCGTAAGGAAGAATCCGAACGTTGCGCCACGGTGAGGCGCGGAGACGGGGGACTGCGGCGGAATCGGCGCAGTCATCGAGGCGTTATTCGGGGGGGTGCCAAGTCGGCACAACCGCGCCATCACGGAACGCGGCGGGCGCGCCGTTCCCGGTGGCGCGTTCCCACGGCTCCGCCCACCCCCATCACCCATGGATGCGGCACCGCGTAGAGGGCCAGACACGCGCCGAGGAAGGCAAGGTTCCGCAGGAAGAACGCCAACTGGAGTTGCGCCTCGGCCCCATCGGCGATTGCCCAGAAGCCATGCATGACAGGGGTGACGCCCACGAGGAAAGTGATCAGGAACGCGAGGCCGATCCGCGGCGCAAGACCCGCGATCACGCTCGCACCGCCGAGGAGGAGAAGGAGCCCGGTCCCCATGATGGCCACGCGCGGGAAGGGGACGCCTTGCCCTCCCGCAGCCGCAGTGAGCATGTCGAGGCTCGTGAAGTGATTGATTCCGGCGAAGACGAAGAAGCCGCCGAACAGGAGGCGGCCAACCAGGAATGCGACGTGCGTCCACTGCATGGCGGGACATTCACTGGCCGCAATGCAAAGCCGTTCACGACCCATCGTCCATGGCGGGGAAGTGCGCGTCGCGTGTCGGCATCAGGGGGCGGACGACCGGGGCGTCACACGGTCCTGCACCGATCCGTGCGGCCCGCCGGTCATGGCTGCGCACCTGGCCGACGTGCCCACCCGGGTGCCCGCGGGCGAGCATGCGTCTTCGCGCCTACGTTCGCCCGCGGGTCCCCGTCCACGGGCGCCCGCGCGTCATCAATTCTGTAGGGGAAAGGGGGAGCGCGGGCACCCGTTCACTCAGTTCCGCCGGCGGCGGGCCACGCCCATGGCACCCACCGCACCCAGCCCGGCCACGAGCACACCGAGGGCGCCCGGGAAGAACGGGATCGCGGTCACCTCGATCGCCGTGCAGGTGGAGGCGTCCGCGTCCGCAGCCGCAACGCGATACCGCACCGTATCCCCTTCCGCAACCGACGAGTCCGTGAACGAGGTGCCATCCGCAACCCGCGCAATCGTGTGGAACCCGTTGCCACCGGCGGCTTCCCGCTGGATGACGACATCCTCGACGGGCGACGTCCATCGCAGGGTGATGGATCCATCATTCTCCGCAACCGCGTGGAGACCGTCGGCGCAACCGTCCGCAACGTCCTGGACATCGACGCGACCCTGGATCGCAACGAGGGCGCCTCGCAGCGACCGGGCAGCGTCCTCGACCTTCTGCAGGAGCGCGAGGGCCCGCGAAAGGAGTTCCGGACCCTCCGCAGCAAGCCTTCCCGGGTCCCCTGCAATCGCAATCACCTCGCGGAGCAGGTCCGCGACGCCATCGTTCGCGCGGGCGTCGTCGATCGCACCTTCGAGCGCAGCCAGCGGGCCCGCATCGAGGGCTTCGCGCGTGGCGGTGTCCAACGTGAGCTTCACGGCGGCACGCCACGCAAAGAGGCGCAGGTCGTCCAGATCGGAGAGGGCGTCGCGGGCGCGGAGCCGCGCATCGCGGGCGAGTTGCTCGACCTTGGCGGCATCGGCGGCGCTCACGTCACCGTCTGCGAGGATCCCTTGGGCTTCCCGGATCAATGCCTGGGACTCGTCCAGCGTGGCCAGTGCCTCATCCACATCCTCGATTCCCCGGGCCACGGGATCGGCGCGGGCGCCGACAGCGGACCCCGCGCCGGCCGCAAGGATTGATGCGGCCATCAGGGTCGCCATCGCAGCACCGCGCGACAGTCCAGCGGACGGTTTTGTTCGTCGAAGCACGCGCGATCGTTTGTCGGAGGAATGCATCGTGAAACCACCTTGGGGCCGGCTTCAGCGCACGCAGGCATGTCCGTTGTGGACCCAAATTGGTTCGATTGTTGATGGGATCAGAAGTCGAAGAATTGGCATCGCGTGGCTCAGGTGCAGAAAATCTCAGGGCCATGGCGGATGCACGGACCCATGCCATGGCAGGTCGCACGAATCGGGAACGCGAGTCATCGCGTTCCCGGAGTTCGCGCTACCCCCTGAGGCTCAGATGGGCATCCCGGGCCGGCCGAAGTTGAGTGAGAGGGCCGGTCGCTGTCTTGGGGGGTCGGGACGGTCCGCACGGGCGCTCCAGCGGAGAGGCGTCAGCGCGCAGGTGCACGGCCGAGGGGGTGGACGGCCGATACGGGGAAGATGCGCTTCTGGGTCATAACGTGGGAGGTGCAATCCTTTTCCTCTTCATTGCCCCTGGCTCGTGCCTCGCGGGCGTCGAGACTCACCGGGTCCCAATTCCGAAACGTCGGGACGGCGGGTCGCACCGCCATTCAATCCTTCCTGTTCCCTTCTGTTTCCGGGTCACGCTCCGGCGTTGAAGGTCCGCTCCTCAGCCGTCCATCCCGTCGGCTGATGCGTGCGCGGGCAAAAGCACACATTGGCGGCGTTCGCCGCTTGCACACGGAACGATTCCGGGAAGTCCTCGGGAACTTCGACCACGATGCCGCGTGCGGGCGCGTCCGGGTAACACACGTCCGTCATGGACCACTCGATCAGGATGACCACGGTTCCGTTCACGCCGAACGCGCGACCCCGGGGTTCTCGACGAGGCTGCAGGTCGCGCCCGGCTCGTCCAACCGGTACGTGATCGTGCGCGGCGCGCTCGCGGACCCATCGTTGACGGACAGTCCAAGTGGCGCGGCGGAGTCGTTGGCGATCGGCGCCGTGACAAGCTCGGAAACCGTTCCGCCCGTCGTTCGGGTGATCACGTTGGCCTTGATCTCGTGGACGTCCTCAGCGCCTTCGATGAGCATGAGGCGCACGTCGTCCGCGAAGCCGACGAGCGTAGTGGCTTGGATCGTCCGGCCGGCCGGCGGGACGGCGACGAATCCGTCGTCATCCGCCTCGTCCGTCGTTGTCCAATGCCGGAAGCGGATCCGGGATTCCGGGGGCACCACGTCGCGGGCGGGTTGGACGGTGATCGTGATCGGAATGGTCTCGCCGGGCGCCGCGTGATCCCGCGCGGCATCCACGCGCACCGTCCAGTTCCCGTACCGCCGGCTGCCGTCGGATTCGTCGGGCGGTGTGCCTTCCCCGAGGGGCGCGGGTCCTCCGCCGGGGGAACCCGGTTCCAGGCAGCCCGCCAAGGGGATGATGAGGATGACGAGGGCGATCCAAGGGGTGGCTCGCGCGCGGTTCATGGGTCGACCTGCAGACTCGCATGGAAAACCATTGCCGTTCCGTTGGGCGCTTGGCCAACGGCGGGGGACGACGACCCAAGGCGACGGAGCCCAACATGGGCTCCGTCAGCGGGTATCAGGATGACTCAGTTGCTCCGGCTGCCGCCGCCGGGTCGGGCTGCGGGGCGCGACCGGGGCGCACCGCCGCGACCGTTGCCACGGCCGCCGCCGCTCCGGGGAGCTGAGCCGCCCTGGGAGGGGCCGCGTCCGCCGCCGGTCGAGGGGCGACCGCCGCCTCCGCCGCCGCGGCTTCCGCCGCCTTGGCCGCCGCCGGAGCGGTACCCGCCGCCTGCACCGGGTGCGCGGCTTCCGCCGCCCCCGCCACCGCCGCCGCGGCTTCCGCCACCGCCGCCACCGCCGCGGTAGCCGCCGCCGCGGCCGCCGCCGCGCTGACCGCCGCGGCCGCCGCCCTCAAGCTCGTAGGCCCGCGCCGGCGGTCCCGCATTCTCCACCGCAACCGGGACATCCACGAGGGGTCCGAGGCTGAAGGGGGTGATCGGCATGCCCGCGATGCGCTCGATGGCGTGGAAATCCCTGACTTCCGGGGCGCTCACGAAGATGAATGCGCGCCCTTCCTTTCCGGCACGGCCCGTGCGGCCCGTGCGGTGCACGTAATCCTCGGCGACGTTCGGCACGTCGTACTGGATGACGTGCGACAATTCGGCAACATCGATGCCACGTGCCGCAACGTCTGTTGCGACAAGGATGCCGAGTTCGCCGGTGCGGAAGGACGCCATGACGCGATCCCGCGCGCTCTGGGACAGGTTCCCGTGGAGCGCGTCGGCCGAGTAGCCCGCCTGCGCGAGTTTCTTGCCGAGGCGTTTCGCGCCGTGCTTGGTGCGCGTGAAGATGACGGCCCGGTCCGGCTTCTCCGACTGGAGGAGCGTGAGGAGGGGGGCGAGCTTGTTCACGTCCGTGTCCACGCGGAACTGCTCCGCGAGGGGCGTGGCCAAGGGGCCGGCCTCGGTGCGGATCCATTCCGGGTTCTGGAGGTAGCGGGAGCAGAGCTTCTTGATCTCCTGCGGCAGCGTCGCGGAGAACAACGCGGTCTGCCGGTCCTTGGGCAGGTACGTGAAGATGCGGTCGATGTCGCGGACGAAACCCATGTCGAGCATGCGGTCCGCTTCATCGAGAACGACCGTGCGCACCTTGCCGAGGTCCACAAGGCCCTGCTGGAGCAGATCCAACAGGCGGCCGGGGCAGGCCACGAGGCACGTGACGTTGCCACGGCGGAGCGCTTCCGTCTGACGACCGAAGCCGACACCGCCGTACGCGGGGAATGCCCGGAAGCGGGTGCCTTCACCGAAGCTGTTCAATTCCTCGGTGATCTGGTTCGCGAGTTCGCGCGTGGGCGCAAGGATGAGGGCCTGGATATCCTGACGGCGGGCGCCCGTGGAATGCAGTTCCGCATCCACCACGAGGGGGAGACCGAATGCGGCGGTCTTGCCGGTTCCGGTGCGCGCCTGGCCAACCACGTCCTCGCCCTGCAGGAGCAGGGGGATGGTGGAGGCCTGGATGGGCGTCGGCTCGGTGAAACCGCGTCCAGCGAGGGTTTTCAAAATACGAGGCGGGAGATTCAACTGTTCGAAACTGACCATGATGGGTGACTCTTTGGCCCGGGAACCGTTCAAGCCCGGGTACGTGGGCGTCCGAATGCTTCTCGTCGCCCGCACCTGTGCCGAACGGGGGCACAGCAAAGGGCTCTCACGAAGATCCTCGTTCGAGGACGCAGGCGACCGTGAGGGCCGAGCAGAAGGGGGTCGGGAAGGCCGACAAGTGATCCGATGGGGTCCCCCTATAAAACCCATTGGTTTCTGGCGCCGGGGTGGCAGATGGCTGGCGGGTCCGCTGAACGCGGGGTGGGTGGCGCGCGTTGACGGGGCCGGGGGATCGGAAACCAATCCTCAAGCATCCCGAGGCGCTTCGGCGCCGGGAGCCACCATGAACATCGGAATCATCGGCAGCGGTGACGTCGGACAGGCCCTTGGACGCGGATTCGCCCGCCACGGCCACGCCGTGAAGATCGGAACCCGCGACCCGGCCAACACGGACCTGGTTGCCTGGGCAAACGACGTGGGCGCGCAGGCATCGGTGGCCACCGTGCCGGAGGCTGCCGCATTCGGCGAACTCGTCGTTTTCGCGGTCCTCGGGTCCGCAGTGGACGCGGCAGCCCAAGCCGCCGGTGCGGCGAATCTCAACGGCAAGGTCGTGATCGATGCGACGAACCCGCTCGACTTCTCCGGCGGCGGATTGCCCGAAACACTCCACGGGCTCAAGGATTCCAACGGCGCGCGTCTCCAACGACAGATGCCCGGTGCCCGTGTAGTCAAAGCCTTCAACACGGTGCCGAATTCCCGCATGATCGACCCCGGCCTCGAAGGGGTCCGCATGCTCATCTGCGGAAACGACGCGGAAGCGAAGAAGACGGTGGAATCCCTGCTCATCGAGGCCGGGTGGAGCGGTGTCATCGACATCGGCGACATCGACGAGAGCCGATGGCTCGAAGCCTTCGTCCCCCTGTGGGCTCGCGCCGGCGCGGCCCTGGGGCGCTGGGATCATGTGTTCGATGTCCGGACCGGATGACGGAGGGAAACCGGGGCGCACCACGCGGACGCTGCCATGATGGGGGCGGCCTTGTTCCCTTCAGGGCTGCGGAGGCGTTGATCAACCTTCGGATGAAGGCGCGGCAGGCGCGGCCTCCCTCCGTGCCGCGTTTCCCGGTTCGGCAAGGTCCGCCGCCATGGCGGCCGCGAATCCTTCCCACATGGTGTGGATCCGGCGCTTGATGAACGGCTGGGCAAGCATCATCATGATGCGAGGGCGGAGGCGCCTCACCCGGGTCCCGTACCGTACCTCGAAACGGGTCCTGCCGGGGGCGAGTTCCGTCAGCTGATACTCGTAGAGGACGCCTTTCCCGTCCCCATGGAGGCTCCGGGCCTCATATCGAAGTTCATCCGGGTACACCCGTACTTCGGCGCGACCCTTGACTCGGCGACCGAAGAGATCGGTGTCGACATCGAGAACGATTCGGTCACCTTCACGGGAAACGACGCTGCGCCCCTTTACGATCTCGGACGTCAACGACGGATCCTGATCCGAGTAGTCCGTGAGCCAGTCGAAACACGCGCGCGCCGGATGCGGGAACTCGCGCGTGTACGGGATCACGACCATTTTCGGGGCCATGGTCGGGGGACGCTCCATCGCTGACTTGAGGCTTCTGGGTGCGCGGCGCACGCGGGCGCCGCCCGAGCCCCCCGTTCGGCCCCTTGGCGCCCTGTCCTGCTGCGGCGGGAGCCGCAACGGATTGCCGGGCAGGGGCGCGATCGCCGCGCCACGCGCCCTCTGCCGCATCACAGGGTGAAGGACGTGTCGATGCCCATGCGGTCCTCGATCTTCAGGAATGCCGTATCCTGTCCGATGAGCCATTGGTTCAGGCGGTCCACCAAGGGTGCCAAGATCCCGAGGAACGGATCGGTGAACGGGTTCGCCGCGGCGTCTCCCGAAAGGCTCCTGGCGTCGGCCCCTTGGCTCTCGGTCCGGATGATGACGCGGGAAACCAGTTCCCCGGCCAGATCATACGGAGTCTCCTTGTTCTGGTACTCGCCGACACCCGTCAAGGGAATCTGCCACGTGAGGGCGCCATCGATGATCTCGAAGTCCACGGCCGACGTGATGCCGGAACCGACGTAGGCCACGGCGGTCCACGTAACGTCCTCGGACCACGAGTGGACGCGGGATTCCCGTGCACTGAAACTCGCGATGGACGTGAACCCGCCGTTGTATGCGGCATCCGGGTTCGCGGGGGCACGCGTCAGCCGCACCTCGTATTCGCGGCCCGCGTGGGGGTGGTACTGTGCATCGCCCGCGGCGGAGCACTTGATCGCCGCCTGCTCGAAATCAAGCACATTCAACGTGACGGTCAGGATGCCGTCCGCGGTCTCGATGACGGCACTCGTGACGTCCACGGAGCCGTCGGAGCAGTGTGCCGGGGACAGGCTGTGGCGTTCCAGCGACGGCGCGATGATGCCCTCCGAATGTTCATCATCATGAACGGTCTGTGATTCGGCCATGACCAAGGGACTTCCGACCAGCAGTGCTGCAACGACAAGGATGATTCCACGCATGTTCCCAGGACTCCGTCGGAAACGTGTGGACGTTCCCATGCTCAACAGGCGGTTGCCCGTTATTATACGTGCCCGGTCCGAGCACGGGCGTCACGGGCCCATGGCTCCGGCTCGCGCCCGGCGAGTGGGTCAAGATGCCGAACCCATCGACCCCGTCGGCGAGGCGAATCGCTTGTCCTGACCACCCGACGATCGGCACCGGATTCCATGGCGGCATTTCTTATCCCCGACAGCACCCAGCGACGCGCCCTTGCCGCCTCGGCCGGGTTCCCGCTCATGGATGCCATCTACGACCGCAGATCCCGACGCTTCTTCATCGGCGCCGCCCACTCTTTCCCCGCGGGAGACGCCCCATGTGTTCAGGATCAGAGCGTGAAGGTCGTATCGATGGCCCGGTTTTCCGTGACCACGATGGGTGCCAGGGGGTCCGGGAAAAGGTGTTCCCAGAACCATGAGGTCATGTGATACAGAAGCCCGACGATTCCGTCGGTGTTGGTTCCTTCCGCGTATGGGCCTGCCGTGCTCCGGGCATCGGCGCCGTGACTCGCGCCATCGATGATCAGGCGCGCTACGGTCATTCCCTCGATGTCATACGACTCCGGCTGGTTCCTTCCTTCGCCGGTGCCGGCGAGCGGGATCCGCCATTTGAGTCCGCCGTCCACCCGTTCGAATCCGGTCTCATCGACCTTTACTCCAGCGGCCGACGCGCTCGATGTCCACGTCATGACATCCGACCATGCGTCGTCAGGGAGTTGCCGTGCGGAGAACGCTGCGATCTGCGTGAAGCCGCCATTGGCCGGGGCATGCGGATTCTCGGGCGCGGCCGTCAGCCGCAGACTGAAGTGATAGGCGGTGTGCGGATACTGCCGTTCCAGGGAACCGGTTCCGCAGGTGATCGTTTTCGCGGAGAAGTCCCGCATCAACATGGTGACGGTCAGGAAGCCATCGGCTGCGTCCATGGTGACGCTCGTGACATCCACGGAAGCGTCGGCGCAGGGGAATCCCGTGAAGGGCGAGGCGCCATGGTCGATGACGGGCGCCCCCGTCTGCTCCGTGTGCGGCCGATCGGACACGGTCTGGGATTGTGCGGCCACGATGGGCGCTGCGATCAGGATTGCCGCCAGGAGAACTACCATTCTTCGCATGTCATCAGTCTCGCCGGACGGAAGTTGGAAACCGCCCCTACCCGTGGGAGGTTGCCGGGGGCCTAAACATGTATGCCGACCCCGCCCGGGTTGCAACCCAACGTATGCGCGCCGGCGAGGGGTCATTGCGGCATGCACGGGATGCGTGCGCCGCAGCGTCCATGGTTCCGGTCGGCACTTCGGGGCCGGCGGTTCCGCGCAAAAGCATGGGGCGACCTCCGAGGTATCGCGGGCGCGTGAGGCGGCCCGGGGCGTGCCCCGGGACCACCGTGACATGGGCTTCGCGTCGGCCACGTCCGGTTCCCGGTTTCCCGGGGGTCCTAAAGCGTTGCGCCGACGTTTCGCGCGCGGGCCTGATCCGTGACACGGACCATTTCGTCGAGTCCGCGGGTCTCGGACAGTACGTCGACTTCGTTGACGGTCAGCCCATCAAGATCGAACGATCGAACGTCATCCGAGCCGGTCATGGGCACGGTCCATGCGATGCTGGCATCGCCCTGCGAGAAGACGTTCTCCGTCGGGATGGTGTCGTGGGCGTGCGTGTACCCGGGCGACGGTTCCGTCGCGATGCCAACCGAGGAGTGGCCGGCCCACCCTTCGTCGATGGACCAGTACGCCGCCACGGCGAGCCTGCCGAAGGCTGCGCCGTCGCCGTCGACCAGCGACAGTTCGACTTCGTATATGGATGACGTGTGCGTGGCTTCACGGTCCATGCACCGGAAGTCGCCGAAGAGGTCTCCAAGATCCAGGGTGATGAGAAGCTCGTCATCGGTGCGTGCGGCCGCGAGTGATCGGATGTCGGCGGCGGGGTGCTGACAAACGTCCGTCATGAGTGTCTCCTCGGGATCGGGGCTCATCCAGGAACGCATGACAGGGTCATCGACCGATTCGTCGTGGGCGTCATCGATCACAAGTCGATCATCCGGTGCGGCCGTGGCAGCTACCGGAATCAGCAGGATGGTAAGGGCAAGAATGAGAGAGCGTCGCATGAGTGGGCCTCCGAAGTGGCCCAAATCCCGCATATGTTAAGTGGGGTCGGATGTCACCGCGGGAACAACACCGGGCAATGGTGCGCCATGCTGCCGGGGGAAGTTGGTTCGCCGGTGGTCGGTCGGACACCATGACCCGCGGTCGGGGGTAGGCACTGCGATCGGGT
Organism: Thermoplasmatota archaeon; assembly: GCA_041599855.1. Taxonomy (GTDB): domain Archaea; phylum Thermoplasmatota; class SW-10-69-26; order JACQPN01; family JAJPHT01; genus JBFILE01. Next base: position 1,504 of record JBFILE010000059.1, on the reverse strand, counting down.
GCGGCGGCCGCGGGGGCGGCGGAGCGCCACGCTCCGAGCCTGCCGCCAGCCGGCATCCGGGGACAGGTCCCGACCCCTGCAGGCCGCTGCTCATCGCGCCGGGTTCGGCGCGCTCCGCGATCAAGGCCCCGATCCCGTGGCCGGGGCGCGCCGTGCGCCCCGCCGGAATCCACCGATCACCCGGCCTTCGGGAACTCCGTTTCGAGAAGCATGGGTCCCGTGTCAAGCCGCGCGATGGCGCCCACCGAGTGCTCGGTCGCGGTGAAGCTGTCGTACTCCGCGCCGTCGCACCCGTCGTTGCACACATCCACGATGGCGGAGATGATGCGGCCCGTCAGGGGGTCCATCTCGATGTCGAGGAAATCGTACATGCCACCGTCCGACGGGCCCGCGTCCCCGTAGCAGCGGCCGCTGCAGGGGCCACGCTTCACCGGTTGGTCCAAGGGGTTCGCGACGGTGATTGCGAAAACGGGCGCATCCTCGTGCCCGTTCAGGGTGATGCCGATGTACGCGTTCCATGTGGCGTTCCGAACCAGGTCCGGGTGCTCGAAGCACTCGGGGTTCCGCTGCTCACTGCATCCATCCTTCATGGTGAACGTGTCCCGGCCCAGGGGCGCCGTCGTGCCGATGAACTGGAACGCGACCCGGCCTTCCGATCCGGCAACAAGGCTCGGGAGCTTCATGAGGGTCACGCCGGGGGCGGTCACGTTCACGGGCGTGGACCACGTGCGGCCCTGGTCCTTGCTCACGGAATAGAAGGCCCCGCGGGCGCCGTCCCCGAGCCAGAACGCGTACGCGTTCCCGGCGAGGTCGGTGCCGATGGAGACGTCGTGCTCGCTCGGCCGGTGCCGGGGGTCGGCGGAGATCGTGACGACCTCCCATGTGGCGGCGAAGGTGTCGCTCACCGCGACCGCAGGGACGCCGCAGTATTCGCGACCGAGGTACACGGTGCCGGTCGCCGGCGACGCATGGCCGTGGCCGGTGAGGCCGCCGCAGAAGCCGCCCTGGGGCTGCACGCCAAGGAACGCAGGCTGGGTCTGGGTCCACGTGAACCCGCCATCCGGGCTCACGTAGCACATGGAATCGTAGATCTGGTTCGTGCAGAGGTACGCCTGGTTCGGGTAGAGTGGCGTTCCGCCTGCGGGGTGGGGGCCGGCGAAGATCGTCGGATGATCGTTGGGGGCCGTGTTGCACGCGAGGTCCCGCGTGATCCATGATTCGCCGTCATCATCCGACCAGCTCACCTGGTTGCAGACGACGTTGGGGCCCATGTCCATGGCCCACACGCGACCGGTTCCCGGGTCCACGTACACGTAGGGGTCCGCGGTCTGGTAGTGGGTGGGCTGACCCGCCATCTGCGGGGACTTGTCCTCCCACGTCAAGCCCCCGTCCATGCTGCGCATGTACAGGGTCCGCGGCGCGCCTCCTCCTCCTGCCGGGGGCGGAGGGAAGTTGGCGTCCCAGTCGATGGCCGCGTAGAAGATGGCGCCCGTGCGGGTGATGC
>JBFILE010000058.1:0-14677 GCA_041599855.1 Thermoplasmatota archaeon | reverse complement strand
CCCCGCTCTGGTTGTCGGGTGTGGCCTCTCGCTCTGGTTGTCGGGTGTGGCCTCTCGCTCTGGTTGTCGGGTGTGGGCTTCCGATCGGTTGTCGGGCGGGGGGCGGGAAACCTGGGTCAGCGGAAGGTTGCGCCGATGGTGCCGGTGGTCCATGCGAGGGCGCAGTCTTCGGTGGGTTCTGCGGACATGACGCGGACGAAATGGGCGTGGGGTGGGATGGGGGCGCCCTGGATGTGGCCGCAGAAGGGGTGGACGATGCTGGGGCCGATGCCGCCTTCGAACGCGAACCAGCCGCGGGGGCCGGCGCGTCCTTCGGGGACGCCCGGGGTGGCGTGGACGATGGTAGCGGCGAGGTCGTTCACCCGGAGGTCGAGCGAGGTTTCGCCTTCCTTGATGACGAACACGGCTTCCGGCGTCGTTGTGCGGAAGCGCAGGCAAAGGTCCGGTTCCCTCGGGTCGAACACGCACGGCGACATCGTGGGTTCAACCCAGACGGCGGTGTACGATTCGCTCGCGTGCCGGGGCTCCCCGGCTTCGCCCGCAACCGCAGTGGCAGTCAACGCGCTCAGCATGACGAGGACGATGGGGACGTTCATGGAATGCCTCCGACTCCCGAAGATCCGTCGGATGATTTGATATTTTTTGCAGCTTGGTATCGGAACGGGTCCCTTGTGGGGCCGGCGCGTGCTGCGCGGGCGGGGGTCTCTCCTCGTAGGTCCGCGCGCGGGCACACGCGCGCCGCGTTTTCCGGAATGTGGGCACGACCCTGCCGGTGGTACCTGGGACCGGGGGCAAGGGGGTGGAGTCGGTTGCTGTGTTCTTCACCTGCGGCGGGACGCGAGGACCTCCTCGCGTCCGCGCCGCCGCTCCAGCCCCCCCGGGGCCGGTCAACTCGCGGTCGCGGTCACCGTGTAGCTCCCGGCGGACGAGCCGCCGAACACCTTCACCCGCACGTACCACCAGTCCGCGCCGGGGTTGGCGAGGGTGCAGGATTCGTCGCTGTCCCCTTCGTAGGGCCGGCAGTCGTACGCGCTGTCCGTGGGGCGTGCGCCCTTCCTCACGTAGAGGTCGAGGTCTGGGTTGCACGAGATGAGGCCGCACGACGGACCATCGAGGACCACGCTCAGGCTGCCCGTTCCGGCCGGGACGAGGATCTTGTAGAATTTCTCGCTCCCGACACCTTGGATGCTGTCGCCCATGGATTGGCCGCTCGTCAGGGTCGTGGCGCCCGGGTCCGGGTCATTCGTCACGGTCACGGACTGGGTCGCCGTGTCGGTCGCTCCGTCATTGTCCGTCACCGTGAGCGTCACCGTGTAGGTGCCGTCGGACGAATACGTGTGGCTCGCGGAGGCGCCGGAATCGGTGGCGCCGTCGCCCCAGTTCCACGCGTACGCGGTGATGGATCCGTCGGGGTCGTTCGAGCATGCGGCGTCCGCGCTCGCGCCAAGCCCGCTCGTGGACGTGCTGAAGCAGGCGTTCGGCGCCATGTTGGATGCCGCCGCGACCGTGACCGCTGCGCTCGTGGAATCGCTCGCGCCGTCGTTGTCGGTCACGGTGAGGGTGACGGTGTATGTGCCGTCGGTGGCGTACGTGTGGCTGGGGGATGCTGCGTTGCTGGTGCCGCCGTCGCCGAAGGTCCATGCCCATGTGGTGATGGTGCCGTCGGAGTCGCTGGAGCACGCGCTGTTCAGGCTCGTGGTGAGCGCGGATTCGCTGTGGGTGAAGCAGGCGTTCGGGTCGGCGTTCGTCCCGCCACCAGCCCGGGCCTCGGCTTCGAGGACCGCCGCGTAGCCGTCCGCATACCCGTAGCCGTAGCGTCCGTCCCATCCCCCGGCGCCGTAGTCCTGGGACGTCTGGATCACGATGTCCTCCACGTCCGCCCAGGTAAGCGCCGGGTTCGCTTCAAGCATGAGGGCGACGAGGCCCGCCATCGCGGGGGTCGCCATGCTGGTACCGGAGAGGCTCTGGTAGCCGTTGGCGGTGTTGTACCGGGCGCTCATGATGGATTGGCCCGGCGTGATGACTTCGGGCTTCTTCTCGTCCTGCGAGTCGCCGTCGCCGTCGGAGTTCCGCGGCCCCGTGTTCGAGAACGATGCCACGGTGTCGTCGTTGCGTGTCACCGTGTTCTTGTCGTTCATGGCTGCGACGCTGATGGCGGTGTCGGCGCTCGACGGGCTCGCGATGCCGAAGTCGTCGAGGAACGTCTGGTGGTTCCCGACGGCGATGGTGGAGATGATGCCGGCGTTTGACGCGGCGTTGACCGCCTGCGCATCGGATGAGGTGCCGTCGTCCGCGAACAGGGTGCCGAGGGACAGGGTCATGATGTCGATGCCGCACGCGACGCGGTTGTCGATGGCCCATTCGATTCCCCGGAGGACGCTGCTCCCGCTGGACGATCCGCTGGATGAGAGGACCTTGAGGTCCACGAGTTTCGCTTCGGGAGCGACGCCCGCGTTCGTGCCGTACGGGTAGGTGGCGGTGCCGCCGTGGCCGAGGGATGTACCGGCCACGTGGGTGCCGTGCTCGTTGTCGTCGTCCGGGTTCCGCACGATCTGGGCCACGGAATCGTAGCCGCACACGTACTTGCCCGTGAATGCCTCGTGCTGGTGGTCATCGACGCCCGTGTCCACGACGGCGATGGTGACGCCCTGGCCCCGGTACCCGAGGTCATCCCACACCGTGTTCGCGTAGGTGCCGGAAGGTCGCGCCTTCATCGCTTGTGTCGCGATGTTGTTGAGGGTATGGTAGACGAGTTCCATCTCGATCCGTGCGACCCCGGGAAGGTCGCCGATGGCGGGGATGCCGCCCGCGTCCATGGTGCCGGTCACGCTGTCGATGTGGCGGGCGCGGTAGTCGGTGTCGAATCCGAGGGCTTCGAGGGCTGCGATGTCCGCGTCCGTGGGGCGGTGGTCGAAGTCCACGACGATCCGCGTGGGGCCCGTGGATCGGGCGAGCCGGTCGTCGATGCGGTCGTCATCCGTGTCCCACATCCAGGCAACCGACCACATGCCACGGAATGCCGTGCCGGGTTTGGAAGGCAATAGGGGCGTTTCATCGGCAAACGCCATGGCGCCGGGAGAAGCAAGGAAAAAGCTGGCAAGGAGCACGAGGATGAATCGTCCCATGGGCGGTACCAGGGCAACGTGGAGGTTGCCCTTTGCCGCACAATTCCTGATATGAGCGGGTTTGGGTGACCTCATGGGTCACAGTATTGCGCCCGGTTCCGGCCTGGCAACGGGGGCGGGATCGGGGGCCGCCGGATGGCAAACGTTGAAAGGGGGCGCCCCGTCTCGCGCTTCTGTGAAGCCCTCGATCCCCGCCGCGCGCAACACCGGGTTCTGGGGCCTCGTCGAACGCGGGATCCTGCGGCTGCAGCATGATCCCGAGGCACGCGCAAGCGCGTTCAAGTGGTCGTGGATCATCTCCGTGGCGTTCACGTTCTTCGGCTTCGTCGTCATCTTCCGTGTCCTTTTCTGACCCGGGGACTGCGGCGCGCGGGTGTCAGAACCCGGCGAGATGGAACCCGAACCCTGCACCGGCACCGATGAGGACGAGCCACGGCACCGCCAAGCCGCGCCTTGCGAGGACGAAGCCGAATCCCCCGAGTCCGATCGCCGCGAGCGCAGGTTCGCCGGCCGGCAGGAGGACGACGCCTCCGAGGAAGACGCCGAGGTCGGCAATGGCGCCCACGACGGCCGCGGTCACGCCCGTGAGCGCGGCATGGAGGCGCGGGTCCGATGCCAGGGCTTCGACATGGGGCGCCCCGACGAGGACGAACAGGAACGACGGCAGGAAGGTGAAATACACGGTCACGAGGGCCGCCGCCGTGCCCCAGGCGAATGGGCTGTGTGGCCCCGGGTGATTCCACCCCGCGGCGAAGCCCACGAACTCCGTGACCATGATGAGGGGGCCGGGCGTCGTTTCGGCGAATGCGAGGCCTTGGGCCATGTGGGAGGCGCTCAACCAGCCGAGGGATTCCACGGCCACGTCCGCGATGTAGGCGAGGACGGCGTACGCGCCCCCGAAGGTTACGAACGCGACCCGCGTGAAGAACAGCGCGACCTGCGGCAGGACGTCGTCTGGACCTGCAACGGCCACGATGGCGGCGAACGGAATGAGCCAGAGGGCGGCGAACACCGCGACGATTCCGGCTGCCCGTTTCAGGGGGCTGCTTACGCGGGCCCTCAAGAGGTTGTCACTGCTCGGCGTGGTGCCTGGGGCCCGCTCCTCAAGGAATCCGGGGACTCCGACGCGCGACGCCACGAAGCCGAGGACGGCCGCGCCCGCGATGACGACCGGGAACGGGGCATCGAGGATGCGGAGCGCGGCGAAGGCACCCATGGCCATGACGATCCGGGGCCATGGGCGCAGGGTGCGCGCACCGATGCGGAGGACGGCGTCCGCGACGATGGCGACGACCATGGGTTGAATGCCGAGGAGGATGGCGCGAACCGCCGGGACGTCCCCGTACGCGAAGGTGATGACGCTCAACGCGAGCAGGATGAAGATGCTTGGCAGGATGAACAGGATTCCTGCTGCGACGCCGCCGGCGATCCCGTGGAGTCGCCATCCTGCGTACGTGGCAAGCTGCTGGGCCTCGGGGCCGGGGAGGATCATGCAGAAGTTGAGGGCCCGCAGGAAGGCGCGCTCCCCGATCCATCCCTTCCGGTCCACCAGTTCCTTGTGCATGATGGCGATCTGGCCGGCGGGCCCCCCGAACCCGATGAACCCGAGGCGAGCGAAAAACAGCAGCGCTTCGCGCAGCGGTGGCGGGGCGTCGGGGCGCGTCGATCCATTGCGCGCTGCTGGGGCTTCGCGCGGGGGCCGGCCGTCCTCGAACGGCGCCGCGGCATTGGGGCTCGGGACGGATGGGGGATCCCCCTGATGTTCACCCGGCCCCGTTGCCATTGCAGCCCGGGAGTGCGGACCCCGTCCTAAGACTTCTCGGAAGGCACCCGGGGAAAGGACACATGGAACGCGGCGCCGCCCCCCTCCTGCGACTCGGCCCGGATCGTTCCGTTGTGGCGCGTGATGATGCGATGCACGGTGGCGAGTCCGACGCCGGTACCCGGGAAGCTGCGTGCGCCGGGGAGTCGCTCGAACGGCTTGAAGAGCTGCTCCGTCGCGGATTCAGGGAATCCGATCCCATTGTCGCGGACCACGAATCCGGTGTGCGTGCTCTCGTCGCTGGAGCGTTCCACTTCGATCACCGGTTTCGGTGCATCCGCACTGAATTTCCATGCGTTCCCGAGGAGGTTCTCGAGGACGACACGGACGAGGGGCTCGTCCCCCGTGATGTGGAGGTTGTCGGCGATCTTGACCTGCACGGAATGGTGCGCGTCGCTCTCGGCCAGGCTCGCCACGACATCGCGCGCGAGCCGTGAAACATCGACGTCCGTGGGGACGATCTCGACGCGGGCCGCCCGCGAAAGGTTGAGGAGATCGTTGACGAGGCCCGTCATGCGATCAGCTTCACGGTGGATCTGCTCCAACCACTCGCGCGCTTCCTTGTCGATGGATCCGGAATGGTCCTCCAGGATGGCGCGGCTCAGGTAGTCGATGGCCCGGAGCGGCGCCCGCAGGTCATGGGAAACCGAGTAGCTGAACGACTCCAGTTCGCGATTCGCCTCCTCCAGCTCATGGGTCCGTTCGTGGATGCGGCTCTCCAGCTCGGCTGCCATTTCCTGAAGCTGCGTGTCGGCGACCTTGCGCTCGGTGATGTCCCGGAAGAACGCGAATGTGACGGGTTGGCCATTGAAGCTGCCCGTGCTCACGCCGACGTCGACCGTCACCTCTTCGCCATCGGAGTAGTGGATGATGGCTTCGAAACTGTCGGGCGCGGGACCCGGGCCATGGATGCGTTTCCGGATTTCGTCGAGGCGGGAATACTCCCGGGGCGCCAGGGCCGCCATGGCATCCGTGCCGAGAAGCTCCGAGGCCTCTTTCCCGAGGATCGATGCACCCACCTGGTTCACGTACAGGACTGCGGCTCCCGCGGGGTCATTTCGTGTGATGGCCATGCCGAGCCGGGCACGTTCCGCCGCGTACACGATGGCACGATACTGGTCGGTTTCCTCGCGGTCCGCAAGACCGGCCGACTGGAAGGGTTCCTCGATGTTCGGCATGAAGCTGACAATCACGTCGGTGACGCGGCCGTCGACCACGCGGAGGGGTGCGGCGCTCACGCGCGTGCCGATCCGGTTTCCCGACTGCAGCCGGATGATGAGGGGAATGTTGGCAACGGGCATTCCCGTCGCAAACACCCGCTCCGATGGAATCTCGGAGCAATCGAATGGCGCGCCTCCCGGATGCTCGGCCCGCCACAGGCTGTTGGCAAGGGTTTTGCCCACGAGCCAATCACGATCGACATCGAGCATCTCCTCCATCGTCGAATTCGCGAACGTGGCCCCCGTATCGCGGGTCGTGATGATGATTCCGACCGGAAGCGAATCCAGGATCTGGAGGGCCCCTTCATCGGCGCGTCCGGCCGACCCGTGGACGAATCGTCCGGTCTCCGGAGCCACCTCCGTTCCATGTCCGGATGTCGATTGTCCGCTTCCTTCGGCATTGAAGGCTCCGGCAGCCGTCCCGTCATCGTCAGCCACCGGGTCCATCGTCAGGACCCGACGGTGGGCCTCGGCAAGCAATCGTTCGCGTTCCGCGTCCGCTTCTTCGCGCTGGATGGCGTTTGCGATCACGTTGGCGACGGCGAGGATGAACGTGATGTCCGCGCGGGTGAAGTCCCGTTTGACCTGCGTGTGCGCGCCGAGGACGCCCCAGGTTTCATCCCGGCCGGCAATCCGGACGCTGATGCCACTCCGGACGCCGTGGTCGTGGAGGAGCTTCGGACCCGAGAAGCGTGTCTCGGAGCGCAGGTCGTGGACGATCACGGGTTCCGGGGACATCAACGTGAAACCGGCCTGGGATTCGAGGTCGTCGGAGACCGTTCCAACGCCGACGAGGCCGTCCTGCCAGCCGACACCGGCACGAAGGAGCAGGTCCCCCGGGGTCCGGCATTGCAACACCTTGCACAGGGGAACGTCCATCGTCTCGGCGATGAGGCTGACTGCGTGATCCATGAGGTCCTGGGACCCCTTGCCTGCCAACGCCTCGGCGCCAAGGGACGCGATCGCTGCCTGCTGACGGGCTTTCGCGTCCCGCCGCGCATCCGCTTCCGCACGCGACATGAACTGACCGATCACGCCGCCCAGGTCCTCGACCAGGGCCTTCACATCGGTGCCGACCTGTGCGTCCGCGGGCAACCGGAAAAGGATGACGCCGTGGACGTGGACCCTATCCTTCACCTGCGAAGCGAGGACGGGGGGGCCTCCCGTGGAGGAGGCCATTTCAAGGTCGTCCGATTCAGGGTCGACCGCAATCGCCGTGCGGTTCGGCGTCTTGGCGGCGAACGCCTTCCCCGGAATTCCTTCGCCGCGGTCGAATGATCGTGTGCTCCCATTCGGAATGATTTCGTCACCGGCGTCCATCGACCAGTGCGCGCATCGGAGAAGATGGTCGTCAGGCGGCCCTGGGGCCCAATATTCCACCACGGGCCACTGAAGCGCCCGTCCCAACGCGTCGACGATGCGCGGCATTGCGGCAGCCGCCGAAGTCATCGACGCGATGATTTCAGATACGGCCGCGCGGGCAAGTCGCCGTCGGTCACTCGCCACCGATTCGGACGCATCGGTGAACGTGACCACGGCTCCTTCGGCACTTCCGTCCTGGATGACAGGGGCCGATGACACATCGACGGGGAACGTGCGCCCGGACTTGTGGACGAACCAGGTGCGCCCACGATAGGTGGATCCGTTCCGGGCCACCTCGGTGAGGGGGCACTTCTCGTATGGAAAGAACGACCCGTCCTCGTGAAGATAATGAACGGTGTCATGGACGTTTGCCCCAACCAGTTCCTCCTGGGACCAACCGAGTATTCGTGCGGCGGCCGGGTTCACGTACGTGACGACGCCGTCGCGGTCGAGGGAGTACATGCCCTCGAATGCCGTGTCGATGATCAGCGACTTCCGCCACGCTCGGTTGCCTGCCTCCGTGGCGAGGACATTGGCAAGGTAGGGGTCCTTGCTCATTGACGCGCCCGCGAGAGCTGCGATGACCTCGGTGTCGTCGAGCTCGCGGATGGCCTGCGCCACATCGGAGGTGGCGAGGAGGCGATCATACAACTGGCCGAATCTCAAATCCCCCATGATGAACAGTAGCCGGTTTCCAGTTCTTTTGCCGCTTATAGATGCTGGATGCAGACGCTGTCGTGGCTCTGCCTGTCGCCGACCGCCGGGGGCCTCCCGGTGGGAGGCGGTCGGCTGGATGGGGGGCGGCCGACGTGAACGCACGGCGCCGGTGCCTGCGAAGCCGGTCATATCAGTATCGGACGGCCATGCGCGGGGTCCGTCCTTGGCCCGGTTTTATGTGTCCCGGGCGCTGTCGTCGCCTCGTGCCCCTCCTGCACGAGAATCGTTGCATGGATTGCGGTGGCTGCGTGGGCGAGTGCCCCCATGACGCCATCGACCTCGATTTCGGGAAGATCACGTTCCTCCCGAATTGCGTGGAATGCAACCTCTGTGTCGAGGTCTGTCCCGTGGACGCCATCGAGCCGCGCACCGGTACCCCGGGCAATCCCCGCAAGCTCCCTCGGACGGCGCGATGGTTTGGGCTCCGCGAGGCTGAGGAAGGAGCCGGCTGATGCGCATCGCCGACCTCGGGGAGCGCGCCGCCATCCGGCGCCTGATCCATGACGTCGGCAGTCGCGGCAACGTGCTGGGGTTCACGGACGATTGCGCCGCATTGTGCGCGGGGGGCGAATGCCTCGTCCTTTCCACCGATGCCGCCACCCGTGCCACTCATTTTCCAGCCTCCATGACCATGGCCGAGATCGGCGCCTTCGCAACCGAGATCGCGCTGAGTGACATCGCAGCGATGGGCGCAGAACCGGTCGGAGTCCTCGTCGCCATGGGGCTTCCGCCCGGAACGGAGGATACCGACCTCGATGGACTCCGCGAGGGCATCCTCGGAAGCCTCGCCCGCGTGGATGCCGAACTCCTCGGCGGGGACATGAAGGCGAACACGGACCTGACGCTGGTCGTGACCGCTCTCGGCCGCGTCGCCGAGAACCGGATGCTGCGGCGAAGCGGCGCTGAGGCCGGGGACGCCATCGTGCTCACCGGAACCGTAGGGGGTGCCGGTGCAGGCGCTGCGGCACTGGACCACGGGCTCCACGACCGGTATCTGGCGCGGCTCATTCGACCCCTTGCCCGCATCGAAGAGGGCCGGGCGCTTTCCACCGCCGGAGCCCATGCGGCCATGGACCTGTCCGACGGGTTGGCCGAAGCCCTCCATGCCGTCGCCGACGCCAGCGGCGTCGGGTTCACCATTGATCCGGATTCCCTGCCCGTGGACGATCTGGCCACGACCACCGCTGCCACCCTTGGCGACCCCGCCCTCGCCCGGTCGTGGGCGCTTGACAGCGGGGGCGACTACGAACTCCTGGCAGCCATCCCGGAAGCCATCCTGCCTCGCGGGGAGAGGGGCATCCCGCTCACGGTCATCGGAACCGTGGAATCCGACTCCGCGGTTCGCCGCTTCGGCGACGGGCAGGCGCTTGCCCGCCGAGGCTTCGAGCACTTCCGTTGAGGGTCGGGGAAGGGCGTTCCGCCACTCCCGCCCGGGCGGAGGAGAGGAAATTCTTAAGCCGGTCCTTGGGGATGGCCGCGGCCGGTTCGACCCACCATGGCGATGAACAAGGACACGATTGTCGGAATTGTCGGAGCAGTCATCCTCGTCGGTGCCATGGTCGGCGTCTTCTGGTACGAAGGCACGCAGGCATCGGCGCTCGGTGCCGAGAGATTTGCCGTGAACTTCCCGAACCAGGCCGGATCATTTCCTGAGGTCAAGGGGTCGACCCTCGAAGGCCAGAGCACGACGCAGACCATCTCGGTGGACCGTGCCAACCTGACGAGCCTCGAATTCTCCCTCGCATGGACGGATGACGAAGCGGGTACCGCTGCCGACCAGTTCATCCTCACCGTGGAATCCCCTGACGGCTCCATCAGCCGCAGCAAAGGCCCCGCGACGAGCCCGATCTCCGTGGCCATCGACTCGGCGACCCTCGGCCAGGCGGCTCCCGAGCCCAAGACCGAGAACGGCCGGAACGAGGCTGACGCCGCATCGCGTGTCGCCGCGGCGCACACCGGCACCGCCGGAAACGGGAACTGGACCGTCACCATCGAGATGAGCCAGGCCGGAAAAGGCACGTGCGCGCCCCAACCTGTCGGCTGTCCCGCAGGGCAGGGCGACACGGGCAACAGCTGGACGCTGAAGGTCGCGTACACCGCCTACCAGGCGCAACTCCTCGCCGACGACGGCCAGGTGTGAGTCGTCCGGACGGGTGGCGTTTCTGCCACCCGCGGATGTTCCTGGCGGCCTCTGAGGCCGCCGCCGGGCGTCGGAGGCCAAGGGGGCCGGGGTGTCCCTGCGTGGGGTCGGCCGCGCCGCCTATCATGTCCTGGTTCCCATGCCGTATTGCATCCCATGTGCCGAGGGCAGCTTCCACGACTTCGCCAAAAAAGGTCTTATACGCCCTTCCGTCGGTCGGCATACTGGTGTCCATGCGCCCCATCCCTCTCGTCGTCCTCGCCCTCACACTCCTTGCGACCCTGGCGCCCGTGGTCGCCGGCGCAGGTCAGGGCGAGGTCCGGGTCGCACCCGACGTACCGTTCTGGGGCGACCTCACGATGACCAGCCCCCGCGGCGTCGTCTATGCGGCGACGGCGCGGGACGGGGACGCCTTTGAATTGCGCGCGCCCCGGGTTGACGTGGCGATCAGCTGGATGGAGCGGGCAAGTGACGGCACCTCGCGGGAGGGGGTCATCATGCGGTCCTACTCGGATGCGCGCGTGACCCTCGTCCGCGACAGCCTCCTGGTCGTGGACTACGCGGCCGGGTTGTCATCGACCGCTCGAAGCGCATCCACCGGTCCCACCCGGGTGCCGTGGGCGGATCCGGGTGTGCCCGCGATGGCCGCGGGGCGGGCGGACGCGCGCGACTTCGATACCTTGTTCTCTGGAAGCGACACCGCATTCCCGGATGGTTGGGAGAAACCGGGCGCCTGGCCGGCACCCACGACGCCGGCGCGACTTTCCGCAGACGCCGTGCGTCTCGTGTACCCGGAACGGGCGACCATCCAGGGAACCGTCTTCGGGCACCTCGCGGACGGTGCATTCCAGGTGGAGACCTCGGACGGGCGCGCCCTCCGCTTCCAGCACAGCCGGTCCCAGGCGAACAGCAACGGCGTCACCGTGACCAACGAGACGCGGGTCGCGTTCCGCGCCACGGACGCCGAAGCCACCGTCGCGCGCGGCGTCGCCGGGGTCAACGCCTTCACCCTCAGCGTCCTCTACGCGGAAGACCCGGTGGTCACGGGCACCGGCGCGTTCGCCCTCCGGCACGCGACCGGAACCATCGAGGTGGACGGCAAGGACATCGCGCTCGACGGGGAGGACGCAATCGTTGCCGGCCGGTTCGTCGCGCGTCCCGCAGTGCTGTTCGTCGGCGGCGAACCGGACACATACTCGGCGGCCATGGCGGCATGGCAACGGGACATGCGGAACTGGAACGGCGCCGGCCCCATGCCCGTGATGCCCATCCCGAATGACCAGCGCGGCAGCGAAAGCGAATACCGCGTCGGCGTGACCGGCGACATCCGCGTCATCACGGACGACGGCCCCTTCGGTGCGTACGGCCCGGCATTCGCGATCCTTTCCGGCGTCGGGGTGCTTGCGGTCGCAGGGTACCTGTGGCCTCACCTGAAATTCCTCGGCGCGCGCGCCGTCATGCCCCTCTACACGCGGCTCGCCCGTGACGATATCCGTGACAACAAGGTGAGGGACACGATCCTGACCACGATCGAGAAGGAGCCCGGCGTCCACGCCATCGAGATCAGCCGGCGCGCGAAATGCGGCTGGGGCACCGTGGTCTACCACCTCGGGGTGCTGGAGAAGATGGCGTATGTTGCCAGCGTCCGCGAAGGCCGCCACCGCCGGTACTTCCCGAAGGGAGAGCACCACCACCGCCTCCACGCGCCCCTCGCGCTCATGAAGAACCCGGCGACGTCCAAGGTCTTTGAAGCCATCCGGGTGAACCCCGGGATCAAGCAGAAGGAACTCTCCCACCTGCTCGGCCTTGCGCCGAGCACCGTGAACTGGCATGTGGGGCGGCTCCAGGGCGCGAACCTCGTGGTGAAGACCGCAGCCGGCCGGGCCGTGGTCTACCACGTGAGTGCCCTTGCCGATGAGGTTCTCCGCGGCGAGACCGCCGAAGCGTGACGTGCCGGGACAGGAAGCAACATGCTCAAATCCGGGCACCTGCTCGATCCGGTCGATGCGTCCGGTCGGTCGCCTGGCACCTGGAATCAGCCCCATCCTCCTCCTCCTCATCGTGCCCCTGCTCTCCGGGTGCATGGCGCTCGACGAAGGGAACTTCGAACTCAAGGCCACCGAGATCGGATGGAACGTGGCCGACCGCGCCCGGTTCGCGTTGACATTGATCCCGGGTCGGCTGCAGGATGAGCCCACCTACACCATCGATGCCGATTTCGCCATCGAGGAGATCCATTTCGAACGAAAAGGCGTGAACGTGGCCGGTGATTACCGGACACGCACCGCTGCCGACGTCGACCTTGTTTTCCTCGTCGACGGGAAACCGGTTCCCAAGCACACGTTGTCGGCGGAAAGCCCGACCGTGGTCCTTGAGGTGACGATTCCGGATTCCCTGGAGGATGACACCTACTACCTCCTGATCAGCCTCTTCGAGGTCGGGGACGTGGAATCGAACGCATTCCGCGTCAACCGCCCGTGACAACCGGTGCCGGCGGTACGAGGATGGCGAGGATCCGGTGGTCCAGGTTTCCGGGGTCCACGCGGTACCACACATGGACCCACGGCTCGTATTCCAGGTGGTCCCTCGACCGGGACGACCAGGCGCCGACATCGTGATGGACGAGGACGGTCGCGTCCCCCGCATGCCACAGGGGTCCGCCCACGGGAGCAAGGTCCGCGTCCGTCGCCCCGAAATCCCGCAGGAAGTGATCCTTGGACTCCGACCAGTTCGCGGCGGCCGCCTGGACCGCTTGCCGGACCTGGTCCGCATCCACGAGGCGGAACGCTTCCCCGACCGAAAGGATGAGCCCGCCACCGTCCTCGCCGAGGGGCCCGGTCACCCGGACCACCTCGCCGACCACGGCCTCATCGAAGCCGTCGAGGCGAACGGTTCGGGGCACCGTGTCCCGGACATCGAAGAAGGCACGAATGGCGAAGGGCGGCCACGACCCGCGCGGTGCCGCCTCGACGACGCCCTCGACCACGACTGCACCCTCGACTTCGCCGGCGGGGCTGACGAGGGACGGGTCGTAGACATTCCGGTTGACGGTGAGGTCGTAGAATGCGGTGGACGGGGGGAATTCCGGCCCGTGTGCGGGGCCGCTCGCCTCGGCGAAGCAACCGGCGAGGGTCACAAGCAGAACAAGGAGTGGAAGGAATGCGGCCGGACGTGGAACGCGCCCGGATCGGCCGGATCGCCCGGCGACCACGGCTCCCGGTGGCTCCATGGTGCGGGGTCCGCGCCTGCCCGGACGCCCATTCGGGTACGTGGGTCGAAGGACCCCGCGCCCGGAAATCGTGCCATATCCGGAAAGGGTTCAACTCGATGCGGCTGCACGTCCCCCCGCATGCTCGGCTCACGCCTTGGCTTTCCGCGGCGACGACGCCCACTTCTCGGGCGAGCCCGCGACCGCGTCAAGGATAGGGTTAAGGTGAACGACCCGCTAACGACGAAATCGGCCATGCGGCTCCCTTTTCACTGCAGCACCCTCGACACATTGTTCGATGGAGGAATCGAAAGCGGCGCACTCACCGAGATGTTCGGTGAAGCCGGCGCGGGCAAGACGAATGCCTGCCTCCAGCTTGCCGTGAGTGCCGTGCGGGACGGCCGAAAAGTCGTCTTCATCGACACGGAAGGCGTATCGATGGATCGGCTCCAGCAGATTGCCGGAGACGACTTCCGCAAGGTCCAGCAGAGCATCCTGTTCTTCGAGCCGTTGAACGCCCGTGAACAGGAGCAGGCGGTGGAGAAGGCGGCGCGCGTTGCCGCCCAATCGAGTGATGTCGGGCTCATCATCGTGGACAGCGCGACGCTGCATTACCGCCTCGGCCTGGGCAGTGGCGACGATTCCGTGGGGCGCCGCATCCTCGCCCAGCAGATCCAGAGCCTCGTATCCGTCGCCCGCAAGCGCGACATCCCTGTCGTCATCACGAACCAGGTGTACACGAACATCGACAAGGACGATCAGCTCGAGCCCCTCGGGGGCACGGTCATGCGGCACCTGTCCAAGGCCGTCGTCCGCTTCGAGAAACTCGGCCACGGCCGCCGCAAGGCAACCATGGTGAAGCACCGGTCCATTGCGGAAGGACGCGAAGCGGTATTCCATATCGCGAACGACGGCCTCAGCGGCGAATTCAACCGGCCCGCCGCGGACCCGGCACAATCCCCGGAAACGTCCATTCACCCGCGCACGTGACACGGTCTTTTCAACAGCGGCTCGGGTAGGCTTTTATACTGGCAAGCTAACATGCGGCCGTTTCCCATGCGAGAGAACGTCATAGCGGTATGG
>JBFILE010000057.1:0-14986 GCA_041599855.1 Thermoplasmatota archaeon | reverse complement strand
CGTTTTGTCATCGTTTTCTGGTTTGGTGGGGGTTGCCGTCCCTCTCTTCGCGGGCGTGCCGCGAAGGTGCAGACGTGCGACTGGAGCGTACCGGAAGGAGAGCGTCGGCAACGCGCTCTCCCCGCCGTTTTGTCATCGTTTTCTGGTTTGGTCGGGGTTGCCGTCCCTCTCTTCGCGGGCGTGCCGCGGAGGTGCAGACGTGCGACTGGAGCGCAGCGCGGAAGGAGTGCGTCGGCATCGCGCTCTCCCCGCCGTTTGTCATTGTTTTCTGGTTTGGTGGGTGGGGCTGTTGCCGCTCTCTTCGCGGTGGTGC
This sequence comes from Thermoplasmatota archaeon, assembly GCA_041599855.1. Classification (GTDB taxonomy): domain Archaea; phylum Thermoplasmatota; class SW-10-69-26; order JACQPN01; family JAJPHT01; genus JBFILE01. The sequence continues at coordinate 14,673 of JBFILE010000057.1, read as the reverse complement.
CGCGAAGGTGCAGACGTGTGACTGGAGCGCAGTCGAAGGAGTGCGTCGGTATCGCGCTCTTTCCACCGCTTGTCACTGTTTCTGGTTTGGCTGGCACGTGCCCCCAGCACTCTTATCCGAGGCTCGCCTTCGCGGGGAGCAATGGCGGGCCGGGAGTCGAAGACCGCGAAACGGGAGCGGGCCGCGGACGCGTTCCAGCGGCTGGCTGACACGTATCCGGCGAGGTACTGCTTCCTGGATTTCGAGACCCCCTTCCAGTTGATGATCGCGGTGGCGTTATCCGCGCAGTGCACGGACGCCCAGGTGAATCGGGTGACGCCGCGGCTGTTCGCGAAATACCCGACTCCCGAGGCGTTGGCGGAAGCACCGCGGGAGGACGTCGAGCGGCTGATCTTCTCGACCGGGTTTTACAAGAACAAGGCGAAGCACGCGCAGATGGCTGCGGAAATGGTCGTGAAGGAGTTCGGCGGGGAATTGCCGGCCACCATCGAGGAGTTGACGCGGTTGCCGGGCGTGGCGCGCAAGACCGCGAACGTGGTCCTCACGAATGCGTTCGGCCGGAGCGACGGCGTCTGTGTGGACACCCACGTGGGGCGGGTCGCGCGGCGCCTCGACCTGACGAGATCCGAGGATCCCGTGAAGGTCGAGCAGGACCTCATGGCGTTGTACCCGCCGGAAACGTGGGGCGACATCCCCTTCTACTTCATCTACCACGGGCGCGAGATCTGCGATGCCAGGAAGCCGCTATGCGACAAGTGCCCGCTGGCGGACGTATGCCCCAAGCGCGGTGTGGGGAAGCCGATTCGGAAGGCACCCAAGACGCGAACCGGGGCCAGGAAGCGGTAGAACAAAGGTGTCGATCGGGGAGTCATGCCAGCCGTGGGGGCCATCCAAGCAATTGGCAAGGCCCTCGAGGACGCCGCACGGAGCGGCCCGCCGGATCGGCCTCGACGTCCGCTCGGCGACCGCGGCGTGCGCGACGGTTCGACCACGATTCCCGGCGTGACGTTCCGTGCCATCCCGGCAAGGTTTAAGGCGCGCGCCCCGACTCCCCGACCGATGCGTGCTCTCCGGCTTGCCGGCATCTCTGTCGCCTTCATCGGCATTGCGCTCCTTGCGTTCGCGCTGCCGGGCCTCGGCCAACTGAGCGACATCGGTGAAGCCGGGGACGCCAAATGCCTCGCCTGCCACCGGCCGGAAGGCATGACCTACGTGAACATCATCCCGGAAGGCATCGAGCAGGCGCCTGCGGGCGGCGTGTTCAACCTCACGGTCACGCTCCAGAATCCGTGGCTGCACCACATCGAGGGTGCGGCCGTGTCCCTGAACCTGACCGGCTCCGGATTCTCTTTCATCGGCGGCGAGGAAGCCTTCCTGCATGCAGCCCAGGGCACGGGCACGCCAGGCCAGACCGCGGTTTCCGCCACGTTCCCGGTGCGCGCGAACTCCACCGAAATCCACGTCGGCCTCGTCGGAGACCTCGCGCAGACCGGCGTGAACGACTGGGACCTCGTCCTCGTGAGCCCGTCCGGGAAACGCTTCTGGCCGGTCGCGACCGACAACGGGACCATGGCCCAATCGCCCACGCAGCCGTCCACCTACGGCAGCGAATACGTGACCCTGCGGGCGGACTCGATCACCATGGGTGGACTCGGCGAATGGACGGCTGAGATCTATCTCAACAAGGACCCCGCCTTCGCCCCCGTGGGCCAGGTGCGCATCCCGGGTGAACAACTCGCCGACCCCAACAACCGGGGCTTCCAAGTCTTCACGAATGTGTACTACAACGCAAGCGGTGTCCAGGAACTCTTCCTCACCGGCGCGCCCCGCCTCGACCAGGGCGAGAGTTACACGTACACATTTCCCCTCCGCGCACCCGCCGAACACGGCGCCGCGAAAATCCTCGTCAAGGCCGATCTCACGGCCATCGCGGACGTGCCCAAGGACCACCCCGAAAACCACCCGCCGGACATGCAGGACGTGGGACGCCACATCGTCTGGCAACCGCTGGAATTCGTCGTCGGGGACACCCTGATCACCCAGAGCGTCGCCGTTCCGATCGTCGAGACCAGCAGCGTCTTCGGTCTCCTCAGGGCGTGGGCCTACGTGCTCGGCTTCGTCAGCGCCATGAGCCTCGTGCCGAGCATCGCCCTCGGCGGCACCTTCGGCCGCGGAAGCGTCCGGTGGCTCAACAAGACGATGGGTGCGCGCCGCCGCGTGCTGTGGCACAACTCGGCAAGCTGGATCCTGCTCTTCGCAAGCCTCGCCCACCTCCTGTTCTTCCTCATTGAGCCGGCGAAGGCTTGGACGGTGGGGATGCTGTGGGGCGGCCTCAGCTTCGCTGCGATGATCATGCTCGCATGGACCGGCGCCCTTCAGCGGCGCCTCGTGGAGCAATGGGGCTTCGGCACGTGGCGATTCATCCATTTCATGCTCGGGGTCAGCGTGATTGCCTTCACGCTCATCCACATGGGCCTCGACGGCACGGACTTCCAGTTCGTGCGCGATTGGCTGTCGTGACGGTCCGCTCGATCATCGAACGCCCCGCATCAGCCGCTTCGCCAATCGATCGATGCCGAAGCCCGCTGCCCCGGTGATCACGACAAGGGCCGCGATCAACCCGGCAACCGGCGGAACCCCGGGGAGATCCGGGAGTCTCCATCCGACGCTGGGCGGCACATCCACATCCAACCCTGGATCACGACTTCGCGCATCCGACGGCGCGGGCTCGTCCGGCGTTGCCCACGGGGATGACGCGAAGCGCAACAGACGATTGGCCTGTTCAACCACGCCGCTTTCCGCCTTCTCGATGGCGCGCAGGACGTCGCCCGACAGGGACTCGGTGTTCGCATCCGGGGCCTTCGGGGGTTTTGAGGTTCCGGCCGGTTCGCGGATCTCCGCTGCTGCCTTGCCATGCTTTCCCTTCTTCCGCTCGCGCTTCTCCTCCTTCTCCCGCGCCTTTTCCTCACGCTCGCGCCCCTTCTCATCGTCATGGGCATCCAGATCGTCGTCCTCATCGTCGGCAACGGCCGGTCCGCTGAGCGCTGCAAGCACGAGCAGTGCAACACCGGACGGCGCGAGCCATCGCCGGAGCGTCATGTTCGAGGCTCGTTCCACTCCCCCTCTACGGGCTTGTGGTACACGGCACGCAGGGTGCGGCGATTGATCGATACCGCAACCGGACCGCCCGCAGGCTTTTCACGGGCCGCGGCAATCGCAAGGTGAAACCATGGTCGAAGTCGGCGACGCGGTGCCCACGTTCACACTCCCGCTTGCGACGAAGGACAGCTGGCGCGGAACGTTCACGTTGCGGGATGCCCTGAAGGGCGGGCCCCTCGTCATGGCGTTCTATCCCTTGGCGTTCACCGGCGTCTGCACGCGGCAGGTGTGTGACCTGCGCGACTCCCTCCATGCCTTCACGGACCTTGGCGCCACCGTTGTCGGGTTCTCCGTTGACACCGCGCCGTCGAACATGGCGTTCGCCAGGGACCAGGAGCTTCCGTTCGGCCTCGTGAGCGACCCCAATCGCGAGGTGCTCCCGGCACTGGGCCTCATGGCCGACAAGGTCGCGGGCGTGAGGAACGTCGCCAAGCGTGCCGTCCTGGTCATTGATCCCGCCGGCATCGTCGTGTGGAAATGGGTCACCGAGGACGCCGACGAGTGGCCGGGGCTGGACGACGTGCGACGGGCTGTCGAGCAGGCCACCCGGTAGGCTCGCGTTCGCCGGCCAGCATGTCGTGTCGGAGCCCGTCATCGAGTGATGGGCCCCCGGCCACGCACCGATGCCCCTTCGCCCGCCCGGTTCACCGACCCTTCCACGTCGCTTCGCGCTTCTCAAGGAACGCAGCGGTCCCTTCGCGGCGGTCCTCGCTTTCGAACGCAAGGCTGAAGAGGTCCACTTCCCGCGCCAACCCTTCCCGAAGGGGAAGCTCCGCGCTCGCCCGGATGGCTTCCTTCGCGAGGCGCAGCGCGAGGGGGCTCTTCGTCGCCATCGCCCGCGCCACATCCATCACCTGCTTTTCGGCGTCATCCTCGGGATACACCTCGTCCACGAGGCCCCATTCCGCCGCCTTGTCGGCCGGAATGATCTCGCCCGTCAGGATGAGCTTCGCCGCGCGCCCCGTGCCGATGAGGCGGGCCAGACGCTGGGTGCCGCCACCACCCGGGATGAGGCCGAGGCCGATTTCCGGCTGACCGAGCTTCGCGCGCGCCGACGCAAGCCGCACATCGCACGCCATCGCAAGCTCGCAGCCGGCACCGAGTGCGAGGCCGTTCACGAAGGCGATCACCGGCTTCGGATACCCGGCGATCGCTTCGTAGATCGGCAGCTCTTCAAGGAACTGCCGTTGCTCCCAAACGGACCGCTCGTTCAATTCCACGATGTCCGCCCCCGCGGCGAATGCGCGGCCACCGGCACCCGTGAGGACGATCACACGCACCGCAGCGTCCGGGCGAAGCCGGGACAACTCACCAAGGAGCGCCCGTCGCAGCGCCGCATTCAGCGCGTTCCGCTTCTCGGGGCGGTTCAGGGTGAGCGTGGCCACGCCATCCTGGATGGCTGTCAGGACGAGGGGTTCCTCGGGCATGGCCGCCGCCAAGGCGGCTCCGGGAGAAAAACGTGTGGCCGCCTGGGCTGCGACGTGACGCCGGCGAACGCTTTATTACGAAGGGCCTGCTCCCCGGCGCCGTATGGCGCCCAAGAAGCCCCGTGTCGTGATCGCCGGAGCCGGTTTCGCAGCCACCGAGGTAGGGAAGCGTCTCGCCGGCAAGGTCGATCTCACCATGGTTGCGCCCGAACTCAGGTTCACGTACCGGCCGCTCATCCATGAACTCGTGAGCGAGGAGATCTATCCCCCGGAGTGCACGAAGGGGCTCTTCTCCATCGTGGACAACGCGAATCTCATCCGCGGCAAGGCGACGCGAGTCGACGACAAGACGCTGATCCTCGACACCGGGGAAACGGTGGAATTCGACACGCTGGTGCTGTCCATCGGTGCCGAGACCGGCTACTTCGGCATCCCCGGCGCCCAGGAGCACACGCTCCCCTTCTGGACCGTCGCCCACGGACTCCGGGCGAACGCGGTCCTGAAGGAAATTCTCGCCGACGCCCGCGGCAACGACCTCGAACCCGAAATCGATGTGGTCGGCGGCGGCCCCACGGGCATCGAGGTTGCAGGCGAAGTCGCCGCCTTCCTCCGCCGGTACGGTTCGAAGGGCAAGGTCCGCGTCATCGAACTCCTGCCCGAGATCTTCCCCCGGAACTCGAAGGAATTCCGCGCGAAGATCCTGGACGAGGTGCAACGCCTCGGCATCGAGCTCGTCACCAACACCAAGGTCAAGCGCGCAAACCACGACTCGTTCATCGTGGAACGCGACGGGAAGGAACAGGAGTTCCGCCACAACGTCGCCCTCTGGTGTGCCGGCGTCAAACCCCGCACCCTCCCGCCCCTCACCATGGAGGTGGACGCCACCCTCAGGAGCCGCGACCGGGACGACGTCTACATCCTCGGGGACTGTGCCACCTTCCCCCGGGAAATGGGCGTCCCGAAACTCGCCCAGACCGCGGCGGACCAAGGCCCCATTGCGGTCCACAACATCCTGAACCCGAAGCGGCCGAAAGCCTACGTGCCCAAGGTGAAGGGAATCATGGTCAGCGTGGGCCCCGGGTACGCTGTTGCCGAGCTGGCGAACGGGACCGTTCTCGCCGGGAACGTCCCGTGGCACGTGAAGCGCAACATGTACAAGTACAAGCTTGCCAGCGCATGAAGGCGTGAGCGCAGGAGCGGCGCGTCGATTCGGGTTTGGTGGTCCCTTCGTCACGGGGTGTCTGTCGAACGAATTCGCGCGGGTCGCGAGGGGTGGGTGAGACAGTTGGGGCCCCCACCAGCCCACCCCCAACCTCGCCGCGCTTCGCGTGACTCGGCAGCACCAAACCCCTCCGCCCGCTCCGCCTCCCCCTGGAGACGACCCCTCCGTCCCGCTTCGACTCCTTCCGGGGACGACCCCTCCACGGATTCCGGCCCTTGACTCAACCATTCCGGGTCACTCCTCCATGCGGTGGCAATCCGGTCCGGACCTCGGTTGATCCACGCAGAGAATGCTTCCGCAGCGGGCACATCCCTTCCCCCGCGCCCGCAATCAGTACATCATCTGCGCCGCGCGCGCATCCCAGAAGCGCCGCACCGCCACGCCCGGCTCCTTCGTCGCCGTTGCGGCGAACGAATCCGGGAAGCAACCCTTGTAGAGCGGCCAATCGAACCGCTTGTCCATGAGGATGACCGAGCCGCGGTCCTCCGGGCTCCGGATCAAGCGCCCCGCCGCCTGCAGGACCCGGTTCATCGCCGGGTACTCGTACGCGTACCGGCGGCCCACGCCCCGCCCGAACCGCTCCTCGTAGTACGCGATGATGCTGTTGATCTCAAGGGTCGGGACCGCGAGCGGGAGGCCCACGATGGCGACGCCCTTGAGCAGGTTGTCCTCGTAATCGTACCCTTCACTGAGGCTCCCGCCCTGGACACCGAGGAGGAGCGCGCCGCGGCCGTTCGCCGCGCAGCCGCGCAGGTGCTCGACGAGGCTTTCCTTCGCGCTCTTCGATTGATCCCGCTCCTCGAGGATGACCTCCTTGTCCATGTTGGATGGCAGGTGCGGCTTCACGTTCTCGAGGAACGCGTAGCTCGGGAAGAAGACGGCCACGTTCCCGGGGGTGTTCTCGGCGACCGCAGCCATGTTGTCAGCGATGCGCTGGTACATGGCGGGCGAGCGTTCCTTGTACGAACTCGTGACACTCGAATCCACCAGGAGCAGGCGGTTCTCCTTCGGGAATGGCGAATCGTAGAATGCGAGGGTGGTCCGCTCCGGCGCAAGACCGAGGACGTCGCGGTACATCTCCATGGGGAACAGGGTCCCGCTCATGAGGATGCTCGCGTGTACCTGATCGAAGACCCCCCGCGACAGCACGGACGGGTCGAGGATCTTGTACTGGAGAGTCGCACCCAATCCCCGCTTCAGGATGCGCGCGAGGCCACGGCGCTCGCGTCGCCAGTTCGCGAAGAAATCGCGCACGGCAACCAGCCCGCGGGGTTCGACCTTGTGCTGCTTCTCGTACGTCTCGATGGCGACGTTCATCTCCGTGACGAGGCTCTCATAGTCGGCAAGTGCAAGTTGGATGCGGCCCCGCGTGAGTCGATCGTTCACGGCATCCACCCACGAAGCCCGGTCCACGAGGCATTCCTCGTCACGGCCGCGGTTGTCCGCCTGGCGATTCGCCTCCAGTTGCGCGTCCGTGTACTCCTCGAGCACGTCCTTCAACTCATCCAGCAGCTGCGACAGGTGCAGGTCCTCGGCGTCCTTCGCATCATCCGCGGCCTCGTCGAGCGCATACGGTGTGAGTTCGAGACTCAGGTGGTCGCGGATGCGGTCCGGCAGGTTGTGGGCCTCATCGACGATGAGGATGGTCTCCGCAAGGTCCACTCCGAGGCGCTCCTGCATGCTCGACCGCATGTCGCTGAAGAAGTAGTTGTAATCGCACACGGTCACGTTTGCGCCAGTGGCAAGATCGAGGCCGGCCTGATGGGGGCAGACGCCGAGGTCGCGGGCCTCCCGGACGTGTTCCTCCACATGCAGGATGCGGGGCCGCAGCATCTTCAGGGGCCCGGTATTCGGGGTCTCCCAGTACGTGCACGACCGGTTGATCTGCTCCTTGCGGCAGAATTCGGCAAAGCGCCGGGAATACAGGTCCGCCGCTTCCGGTCGCGGGCACATGGCCTGCTTCGCGATCACATCAGCCACCGTGAAGGGCAGGTCGAACGCGTCCTTGATCGCGCGGAGCGTGTCCACCGCGATGCGGTGCTGGCTCTGCTTGGACGTGAGGAAGAACACGCGCTTCTTCGCATGGAGCGCATACGCGAGCACAGGCGCGAGGCTGGACACCGTCTTCCCGAGACCGGTGGGGGCGTTCGCAACAAGATGGCGGCCCTCCCGGACCGTCTCGGCGATCTGCTCGATGAGGCGATCCTGCCCGCGGCGGGTCTCGGGATACGGGAAGAGGTTCGCGTCCTCCGCAATCTCGACCACGGGCGCGACAAGGGGCTCCTTCGGGCCCCGGCGGTCGCGGGGCGGCGTGGGCGCACCCTCGTCGGATCGGGAGCGGGGCTGTGACGAGCGGGTGAGTCCCGCAGCGGCCGGCTGCGCCGCAGGCGTGGCATCCATCGTGCCGCCCTTGCCGTGGCCGCACTGGGTGCACACCTTCACGCTGCGGCCACCGAGATTGCGCACGGTGAGAAGGCCGCTGCATTCGTCACAGAAGAAGGTCAACGTCGCGGCCAAGGCGGGGACCCGTTGAATAGGTTTTCCCGACGTCACCGGAAGTTCACGCGGCTGGCATGCCCGGCTTCCGGCAATGGCCGCGCCCCGGCATGCGCCCTATCCATGCCGGGCGCGTGGCGCGGTGCCCGCGGCGGGGCCTGCGGGGGGTTCGCGCCGATCGGGCCACCCGCCCCGCGGGGCCCCGTTCACGCCCGCGTCACGAGGTAATCCTCGTGGGAAAGGATGGCCCGCATGAGGCCGATGTCCGTGACGAGGCCGCGCAGGCGGTCGTTCGCGTCGAGGACGGGAAGCTGGCTGATGCCGAACTTGACGAGCTTGCGTGCAGCGTCCGACACGCTTGCACCCTCGAAGACGGTCTGCACGTCCCTGACCATCACCGTCGAAACCGGGTCCTGGGGCAGGGCCAACTGCGTGTCGGGCGCGTGGGTGATGAGGGCAGATGCGGGGCCCCACGCCCAGCCGTTGCCGTCGCCCGCTCCGTTTCCTCGATTGGAGGAGATCCGGTTGGATCGGAAGAGGTCGCTGTCGGCCACGATGCCGGCGAGCCGCGCCTGATCGTCCAGGATGGGGAGTGCGTTCTGCCGGGACAGTTTCATGATCTCCCATGCCACGCGGATCGGTGCGGACGCATGGACGGGCGTGGCGGGTTCGACACCGAGGTCGCGGACGGTCTGCCCGTTCCGGCTCGTGATGACCCGCAGGATGTCGCTGGGGCTCGTGACGCCGACGAGGTGGCCGTCCTCGACCACGGGCAACGTGTGGATGCGATGGTTCAGGAACAGTTCGGCGGCGTCCTCCACGGTGTCACCGGGCGCGACCGTGAAGGGGTGACTGGTCATGATGAGCGCCAACTGCTCCTCGTGGGGTCGCTTCAGGAGGTCGCTCCTGGTGAGGACACCGGCCAAGGTGCGGGTCCCGTCCTTGACGACGGGAACCCCTGAGACGCTGTGCTCGAGGAGGAGCCGGATTGCGTCCTCGCGCGTTCCCGGCACTTCCGCAACAATCGGCTCCTTCGACATGATTTCGCTCACGAGCATGGGCGTTCGCCGCCGAGTCCACGCACGGGGTAAAAACCACCATGGGTACGTGGGACGAAGGGAGTGGCACGGGGCGCATCCGGGCCGGGGTGCCAACTTGACGGGATGGCCCGGTTCGTGAAGGACGGGTGTGACACTGATGGCCGCCGGCCGCCTTCCGCGTCCCCCGCCCCTATCGCGCGAGCCGAACCACCATCACCGGGCACGGCGCATGGCGGATGACGCGCTCCGTCACGCTGCCAACGAGAAGGTGCGCGAGGCCTGTGCGACCAAGGGTGCCCATGACGACGAGGTCATGGTGCCGGGCTTCCTCGCTGATGGCGTCGCTCGGATGCCCCTCGATGAGCTTGCGCGCCGCCGGAACGCCCGCCTCCCGTGCCATGTCCTCCACCACGGCCACGGCTGCCTCCCCATCCTTGCGGAGGGCCGTGAGCAGCGTGTCAAGGTCAAGGCCGGGGACACTCGCCACGCGCGACAGGTCGATCACGTGGAGTGCCGTGATCTGGGCACCGAGGTCCGTGGCAAGTGCAACGGCCTTCGCGACTGCCGGGCGGCCGCCGTCCGAGCCGTCGGTTGGCACCAGGATGGATCGGATGCGATCATGTTCCATGGAATCTCGGGACATCGTGGGCGCCTCCGGTCAGTATCGTGCGATGATCTTCCTGTCGGTCGCAAGGAGTGTCCCGAGCGGATCACTCGAGGCTTCATCGTCGGTGTCATCGATGACGAGGATGCCGCCCCGTCCGCCGGGGTCGAGACCGTTGTTCGCATCGTCGCCAAGAAGGATGGAGCGACCGCCTTCGAGGGCAGCGACGAGGAGGGCCTCCGTGTGCTCGGGGAATTGTGACGCTGCGCTCCGCCACTCGGCAATGACGTCGCCATCCTGCAGCATCGCGTTGTCGGTCCCGAGGGCGAGCCTGCAGCCGGATCGCACCATGGATGTGACATCTGCCGCGAGGCCGAACCGTGCATTGGAGCGGGGGCAGAGGACGATGGGGATGCCGGCGGCGGCCACGCAATCCAGGTCATCCGGTGTCGCCGCGCACATGTGGACGAGGAAATCCGGCGCGAGACCAAGGACTTCCTCGATCGGTTCGCGCACGCCTTCACTCGCATGCATGGCGAAAGCAACGTTCGCCGCGCGTGCCGCCTCCCGCATGGCGCGTGCCCGGTCGATGCCCACATCCCGCAGTGCCGACAACCCGATTCCCTCGGCGACCGAGGCGACGGCGGCAAGGTCGGTCGCGCCCGGGTCGAGGGGCCGAGCATACGCCACGGCTTCGACGCCGCTCGATACGAACCCTTCCCGCAGCAGCTTCACCCCGTCCGAGCCGCCTTCCCGGAAATCGAGGATGGCGAGCGTGCCGGCGTTCCGGCTTTCCGCGGCGAATCGACGGATGCCGTCCACGACCTCGGCGGGATCGGCCGCCCGCAGCATCCGGTGCTTGAAGCCGTCCGGCGGTGCCACGGCTTCCGCCAACGAAAGGTCGGGTGGGAGCCGGCCGCGCAGGAACGCGTCGCCGGCATGGGTGTGCGCGTTCACGGGCGCGGGCACGACGATGCCGCGGGCGACGGGTCTTGCCGGGGGATTATTCCGTCCCCGCGCGCGCACCCGGCCGGAGGGATCGATGTCGATCCAGCCATCGTCGAATCGTCCGCCACCCGCGTAGATTCGTCCCTGAAGGATCGCCACGGCCCGCAAATGATGCGCGGACGGTTATGCATTGCTTCGCGGTTCCGGCGCAGGGTTCTGCGGGTTCGGTCGTGGCCCGGTCGCCCCGATCGGGCGGCGTCGACGCGAGCCCGCGGCTGGGAGAATGAACATCAGCACGGCATGGGCCGTGCGAAAGCCGGAATCCGGGACCGCTCAGAGCGGGCGCGTCATGTTGAGCACGACGACGATGATCGCCGTGAGGGCCGTTGCGACCACAACGAACCGGGGGTCGATGTGGATGGCGGTCTCTTCCTCGGCGTCAAAATAGCGAATGAGACCGGCCGACTGCTGGAACCCCGCGTTCTTTTCCTTGCGCGCCATCGCTATCGGGCGACGATTCCTCGAAGTCGTACTTAACTCTTTACGGGTGCCCCCTGGCGGAGGGCCGGATTTCCCGATCGCTTGGTATTATAACCCGCGACGCTCTGCCCCGGCTTCATGGCTCGACCGTCCCGTGCGCAGGGTGCATACCGCCTCGGAGGAATCCTTCTTCTTGCGGGTGGCTTGTCGGCCCTGTTCTTCGGGATTTCCCAGAACCAGATCCTGAACATGGCCCTGCTCGGTCTCGTCTCCACCTTGACCGGCCTCTATGTGCTTGCATCCGGCAAGGGCGAAGCCGTCGGACTCGGCCTCTCCATGGCCGGTTCCGCGTTGATGGTCTATTTCCTCATCGACCCGCCGCGGTCGCCGGACATCCTGACCACGCTCGCCAACATCCTTCGCTGGCTGAGCCCCATCGCCTACGCGCTGTCGCTGCTCGTGTTCATCCTCGGCAGCTTCATGGATCGCAAGTAGGGGCGCCCGGGGGACCTTCCGGCTGGCGATGTGCCGCTTCGTGGAACCCGGCTAGAACGATTTTGGTGGCCGACCCCCGAGCAAGGGACATGCAGACCAATCCCGGTGAGGCATCGCACCCGACCGACGTCCAGGTCGAGGACCGCACGACCGAGCCCTACATGACACGCCCGCCCGGTTCACCTCCCGCGCCGCCGCCCGGCGGTCCGCCCCGGACGACCGGTTCCGGCGTCATCCGGCCCAATGATCGGCCCACCGGCATCACCATCCTCGCGGGCCTGTTTGCCATCGCCGCCGTCTTCGCCCTATTCGGGGCATTCTTCGCTTTCGCCGGGAGTGTCGTTCTCGCCCCCACGGATCTCGGCGTCGCAGACATGGGCGCCTTCGCCGTCGTCCTCCTCGTCGTGGCGGCGGTGTCCGCAGTGGTGGCCTGGGGCCTCTTCACCCAGGAGCGATGGGCGTGGTATGCGGCCATCATCCTGACCGCACTCAGTGCCCTTTCCAGTCTCGCCGGCATGTTCTCCGGCGCCATCTTCTCGAACCTCGTGGGACTCGTCGTTGCGGGCGCCGTCATCTGGTACCTGCTCAAGCCCGAGGTCCAAGCCTGGTTCGGCGTCCGCCACGACACGCCATGGAAGTACGGCCGACCGACGTGAAGGAGATGCTTCGGCCGCGTCACGGCCATTGCCTGGGGCATGGTGGCCCCCGGCGACCGCCTTCATTGCCGGTTGCCGCGCGAGCGGGTCGGCCCCTCGCGGGCATCGATGGTGGTGCGGGGGGCCGGTGGCCCCACCTCGGCAACTCACCTCGGGACGATGGGTGTCTTCTCGTGCGCATCATCGATGGCGACAAAGACTCCCGTGACCGAGAGGACGTTCCACGGTGCCGGATGCGTGGGCCGCCATGCAAGGACGCAGATGTCCACGGCGATGGAGGACGTGCCGACGCGCGCGATGCGGCCCCAGAATTCCACGGTGTCCCCGGGGTTCACGCTCTGCCGGAAATCCACCTCCGTGAACGCCTTCGTCACGATGATGGGGTTCGCGGTCTTCATGGCGGCATAGATGCCGCCGGCCTCATCGAGCCATCCGAGCATGTTTCCGCCCCACAGGTTTCCGGCATGTCCGGTGTCCTTGATCAGGCAGAGGCGGCGCGTGATGAGTTCGTACCCCTCGTCACGGGGGTCGAACCTTGATGGGTTCGGCGAGGCTGCGCTCACAGCCCGGGCGAGGGCGCCAGGGGCCATGAGGGTATCTGCCGGATTGGGCACGGTCGGCGCAACAACGGCTTTTTACCAGCAAATCCCAAAACGGCGTGAAACGGTACCAGGCTCGCCCGCGCGCCGTACCTGCGTGACGGGCTCGAATTTTCCCACCACCCCAACGAACGTTGGGCTTTTGATAACTGTAGTGAATATTCCGCGCAGTTATGGACATCGCATAAGGCATAATTTGATATGCTGGTCACCCCTCCATGTGGGGGAGGAGAGGCTCCCGTGTACAAACTCACGCTCCGTGTCCGGCATGACCACTGCTGGGCGAGCGAGATTTCCACTGCGTTCCCACAGTACCAGCTCTATCTGCGGAACACGGTGCCCATCGACAAGCGATCCATGGATATCCTGCATATCCGGTCGCCGCGTACCGACGACTTCGACGGTATCATTCCGTTCTTGGAGGAACACAGCACCATCGAACGGGTGGAGGTTCTTGACCGGACGTCGCTCACCCTGACCCTGCTCGTCTCCGGAAGGTCCGAGCAGAGCATCATCCGCACGATCAGCGACGCGAATGCGTTCATCCTCAAACCCGTGCACCTGACGGTCGGGGAAGAGGTGTGGACCATCGGCCTTGCCCAGCGCGATGCGGCCAAGGAGATCGTCGACAATCTGATGACGGTCGGCAAGGTGGACGTCTCCAGTCTCACCCGTGATGAATTCCAGACCCTCAAGCTCACCAAGAGCCAGCGCTCGGCGATCGACCTCGCCAACGCCATGGGGTACTACGAATTCCCGCGCAAGGCGTCGCCGGCCGAGGTCGCAAAGAAGCTCGGCGTCTCGAAAAGCACCCTGCTCGAGCATCTCCACAAGGCGGAGAGCCGCGTCATTGCGGCGTACCTCGAGAGCAATTGAGACGGCCTGCGGGGCCGGCCCGAACGCAAGGGGTCGGCTCGAACGCAAGGGGCTGGCGCGGGGCGCTCGGGGAAGCCAAGTTATCGGAATCACGCGGGTTGCGCGGGGTGCGTGAGACAGTTTGGGCCCCCACCAGCCCACCCCCAACCTCGCCGCACCGCGCGTGGTTTGGTGGCACCCCTCCCGCACCACCTCCCCCAGATGGCGACCCCTCGTTGAACGATGTTCCTTAAGTTGGCACTACGGGGGGCTCATGGTTGTCGAATGGCCCATCGCCCACGCCGCCGTCAACGGCACCGTCAACGCCACCGGCCCCAAGCAACTTCGCCCTTGTTTGCGTGGCTTGGTACTGCCCCCGAGGGTGTCAAACCGCCGAGCGGGCCCCAAGGAATAGCGTGGCCCTTTCGGCCCCCCCACCAGCGCCCCCGCACCCTCGGTTGTTGCGCGGCTCCGTAGCCCCATCCCGCCACCCGCTCGACGCCCTCCCCCTTCGACGCGGTTCCGACGGTTCGTCGAGAAGTGTTCTGCCCCATCGGGCTGTGAACCCCTTCCGATCTTCATGTTCAACGATCGAATCGACGCCGGCGACCAGCTGGCCGATCGGCTGCTCGATTACCGGGGCCAGCATCCCGTCATCCTCGGCCTTGCCCGCGGCGGGCTTCCCGTCGCCG
>JBFILE010000056.1:0-15210 GCA_041599855.1 Thermoplasmatota archaeon | reverse complement strand
CGGCGAAGCCGCGCCGGGGGTGGGTGGGCGGAGGCCCCAAATGTCACACCCACCCCTTGCGGACCGCGCAATTCCCGCGGAGCCGAAACCCGGCGCACATGCGCTCGTTGACGCCCCTCAGAACGCCCCGTACCCTTCCTCGCGACCGCTCTGGGTGTCCTCGCCGCCGGCGAACACGCCCTGCATGCGCGAGTACACGTCGTCGAACCCTTCCTTCGTCCCGCTGGAAACCGGGATGAGGTCCGTGGACGCGCCCATGCCGTCGAGGACCTTGAAGAGGTCGAAGTTGAGCTGGTTGTACATGTCGGCCGTCTCCGCGGAGAGGGCTTCCTCCAGGATCATGGGATCCGCGCCCCACGAGAGGAGCCTGTCGATGTCCTCCTTCTTCATGAGGTCTGTCTTCGTGAGGACATTCATGGTCGGAGTCTGGAAGCGGAACTGGGTGGTGGCGCTCAGCATGAGTTGACTCACGAAGGCGCTCGGCCGGTTCGCGAGGAACGGGTCCATGAGGAAGGCGATCATGGTGCGTCCACGGCTGAGGGCGTCCATGGTGAGGCGGCCGGATTCCCGGAAGACGAACAGCTCCGTCTGGCCGGGCGTGTCCATGAGGAAGTAATCCGTGCGGAAGCCTTCGAGGACTTCCTTGATCTCCCCCACCTTCAAGGCGAGGAGGTCGGCCGCGAGGATCTGCGCGCCATTCGGCCCGAGATCGTACTCGTCCATCACGTCCTGGAGGCGGATCCAGTCCCGGATGTCCACGTCCGGCGTGTACGGCAGGAACTCCGCGCCCGGGTCCAGGTTCACGGTGACCGTGTCCACGCCCTGGTTCTGGGACCATTCCGCGAACGCCTGCGTGAAGCGCGTTTTCCCGGAGCCTGCGGTGCCGACCGCGTAGATGAACGCGGGTTCCTCGAGTTGGACCACGAGGGCGGGAGATGGGGGATGGGATAAAAGGGATTGGGGGGGCGGGGGCTTCGGAGCGGGGTTCGTTGGCGGTGCGCCTGGTTTGGCTGATGGTGACTGGTCCATCAACACAGGGGGCGCGGAGGGCGCGGAGGCCTTTTTGGGGGTCGGGCGATGGGGCCGGACTGTGTTGCGGGGGCCGGTTGTATTTTGACTTCCATCAACACGGAGAAGCGGAGCAACGGAGCTTCGGAAACGTAGGAGAACGCGACGCAGGCTCACCAGCCACACACGAGCGGGGGGAGAGCCCGAGAGGGGGACCGCAGGCCCCCCCTCTCGGCCGACGGCGTGACCCTACAGCGGAGCGGGGCTTTGCCCCGCGGAGCTGGGGCGAAGAGTCACGTCGTCGGAAGGAATCACAGGCCCCGGATGGGGCCTGTCTCCGTCATCGCCTGATCCCGGAACCACGGCACGTATCGCACGCCGAGCGTCACGGTGTTCCCGTAGTTCCCGGTCACTTCCGTGTCGTAGGCGGGCGCCTGTTCGCTGCCCCACCAGTTGTACGTCGCGTTCACGTCCACGAAGATGGGGGCGCGGATGGCGTTCTCGCGGTTGTATGCGATCTCGCTGAGGTGGATCCAGAGGGGGTCGCGTTCTTCGCGGTCGGGTGCGAGGGGGTTCCCGATCTGCGGGAGGTTGATGGCGGGGAGTCCGGGGATCTCGGGGAGCGCGGGCGGGCGGAAGCTGTCGGTGACGATGATGCCGTTCAGGTTTGCGTTCACCTTGAGTTCGAGGCCCACGTACAAGCCTCCTTGAAGCGCCATGCCTGTGTCAAGGTTCCAGCTGAACGTGTCGCGGCGGAAGACGGCGAGGGTGCCGGTGAACCGGATGCCGTCCCCGAGGTTGTTGCTCATGTTGTTCCCGAGGAAGTCGGCGAAGGTGCCGTACACGATCATGCCGGTGCGGCCGTTGTGGCTCACGTTGTTGAAGCGGAAGTGGCCGCCGCCGTCCGTGATGATGACGCCTTCGGCGCCGTTCCGGAGGACCGCATTCCCTTCCATGTTGGCGGTCGCGTTGAGGCGGACGCCCGTCTGCACGTTCCACGCAATGAGGTTCCCGTCGAGTTCCGGGTGCGCGCAGAGCCACGCGCTGAAGGTGCCACAGGAGCCGATGGCGCTGACACCCTGGAGGTTGAAGGTGACGTTGTTGTTCGCGATGAGGGGGCTTGCGCCGGATTCGAGGCGGACGCCGACGCGCGTGTTCCAGTACACGGTGTTCTCGATGAACGTGGACTGCCATCGCACCATGGTGATGCCGACCTTCCCTTCCTTGACGAGGTTGAGGCGGACGAGGATGGCGTCACGGTCCTGCTCGAAGGTGCCGGTGAGGTGCATGCCGACGTGGGTCTTGACGATCGTGTTCCCGATGACTTCGCCTTGGACGGCGGCGTCGAGGCGGATGCCGATCTCCACGAGGTAGATGTCGTTGTCGTACAGGCCCACCCAGCCGCCATACACGTCGATCCCGCAGAAGCCCGGCGGGTCGACTTCGAGGGAGATGTTGGATCCCTTGACGAAGCCGAGGACGTTCCGGTACACGACGCCGCACCCGTTGTTCACGAAGAGCGAGTCCTGGACGACGACGTTGAACGAGTTCTCCGCGTACACGCCGACGAGGTGGTAGGCGAGGTAGCTGTTGATGACGGTGGCGCCGGTGACATCGTAGAACACGATGCCGCCTTCCTTCGCGACGGATCCGTGGTACTGGTTCGCGAAGCCGGAGTCACGGGTGACGCCGTTGTAGAGGATGTTGCTTTCGCGCCAGTGGTACACCTTGTCCTGGGGGACGATGCTGCCGTCGATGTTCTCGCCGTTCGCCCAGTTGTCCCACATGAGGGGGATGGCTTGGCGGGAGGCGTACGGGATCGAGTAGCCCCACACGTTGTGGTCGAGCCCGTTCGATACGAGTTCCACGACGGTGCCGCCGACGAGTCCGATGCCGCCGCCGTTCCTGTCGAGGTCGGATCGGGCGACGCGGCCGGTCGTGGTGGTGAGTTGGATGGCGGTGCCGAGGGCGTTCCGCACGGTGTTGTGGTCCATGTCGACGTGGCCGCCGGTGATGTCGATGGCGACGCCGCGTCCGCCGGTCAAGGTGTTCCGGTTCGCCGTGAGGTCCACGTTCGTGGCCTTGATCGCGGCGCCGATGACATCCGTGAACGTGTTCCATTCCACGTACGCTTCGCCCGATTTCAGGACGAAGCCCTGTTTCCCGCCTTCCACGGTGTTCCGCGCGATGCGGAGGTTCACGGCGATGTCACTCGTGATCGCGGCTTCGACGGAGGTGGTGAACGTGTTGTCGTCGATGCGGGCGTTGTCCGTGTTCGTGAGGAGGACGCCTTGTCGCGTGCTGATGAAGTCGTTCCATTCCACCACGGGTTCGCTGTGTTTCGCGTCCACGCCGGTGCCGACACCGCTCAGGGTGTTCCCGCGCACGGTGGAGATGGTCTGGTCGAGGACGACGGATCGGCTGTACGTGGGGCCCGCGTACGTGTCCTGGAACACGTTGTCTGCCACAAGGGCGGTGGCGCGGGTCACGGTGACGCCGACGCCGCGGTGATAGAAATCGTTCCCGAGGATGCGGCCGAGGCCGGTCGAATCGCGGAACTGGATGCCGGTCGCGGAGGCACCGGTGATGAACAGGTTGTCCCGGATCGTGAAGACCTTCGTGGTGTCACGGATCGTGATGGCGGCACCCGAGGATACATCGAACACCCATCCGGAGATGATGAAGGGGTCCGCTTCCGTGCCGGTGCCGGATCGGACGCCGGAGACGGCGGAACCCGTCCACCAGTCAGCGTTGGACGCGATGAGGATGGGGGCGTGGGCCGTGAAGGCGGCGTGGTTCAGGTGATTCGCTTCCGCGACGGGAACGAATCCCGGAGTGAGGAAAGCGAGAATGAGGGCAATGAGTGGGATCAGCCGTCCTCTGGTCGACATGGCAACGCCTCCCCGGCAACAGGGGAAGGCGTGCTCGCCCGAGAGGGGGATATAATTTTGCCACCACCGCCGGTGAATAGCAACTTCCGGCCCGGCGAGAAGGCGGATACGGGCCCCGTCGCAGGCGGGCCCCGACACCGCAGACGATTCACGCCTGGGCAGCCGCTGCGGCCCCACCGTCGCCGTCCGGCTCATTGCCGGTGCGCACGTAGCAGAGGGTTTCGCGCCCCTGGGTGACCTTCCGCAGGAATCCACGCTTGTCGAGCTTCTTCACGTGGTAGTGGAGCGCCTGCCGCGAGAGGCCGAGGGCCTTCGCGATGTCCGACTGGGTGGTGCCGGGGTTCGCGCCCATGTAGTCGTAGATCTCCCGTTCGACGCCGCGGAGCTCCGTTTCCAACGGGCGGTCCGAGGATTGACGCTTCACGCCGCCTGTCGCCGGGAAGAAGCGCTTGAAGGCCCCTTGGGCGCGGGAGGTGATGAATCCCTCCTTTTCGAGGCGGTACACGTGGTACGTGAGGGTGCCGTAGCTCATCTCGAGTTCCGTTGCGATGCGGCGCAGATGGGCGCCGGGCGTGTCGCTCACGTACTGGATGATGTTCTGGCGCTTCTCGTTCCCGATGATGTCGTCCCGGGAAAGGCGCGTGTACAGGGGCGCGACGAGGAATCGCTGGAAAGCCCCCCACCCCACATCGGTGAACAGGACCGCGAGGAGACCGGCGACGCCAATGGCAGCTGCGCCCGCGGCCACGTACGGGAGGGCCACGCCATCCACAGCGACCGTGTCGCGCGCCCCGAAGAACACGCGGTCGTTCGAGTACGAGACGCCGGACAGGATGACGTTCGTGTCGAGGGCGTCGGACTGGATGTCCCACCGGAGATTCGAGAACACGGTTTCCACGAAGCGGGGCCCGTCCACGCTGCGGAGGAGGACGCCCACGTCGTTGTCGAGGAAGGTGTCCCGCGTGCTCACGAAGTCGTACCCCGCCTTCTCGAGGTGGAGGGCGATGGCGTTCCCCTTGAACAGGTTGTCCGAGGAGCGGATGAGCGGCTGGAGACCGGTGACTGCGGCACCGTCCGCCTGGGGGTCGCGGGCCACGATGAACACGGCCGCGTTCGCGTTGTCCGCGGTGAACCCGGGCGAGCCGAGGAACGTGTTGCCCGTCAGGTCGATCCGCCGCACGCCGTGCGGGGTCACGTCCACGGCGCGTACCGCAATCAGGTGGCCACCGTCGGCCATGAACGCGTTGTCCGTGAAGGAATAGGACGACGACAGGGCACCGGGCGCCTCCGCTTCATACAGGGTGATGCGGACGCTTTCGCCGTTCCCGGAGAATGAGGAGGAAGAGACCCGGAAGTCACCGGGCGCCGAGAGTCGGATCGCCGTGTCCGGATAACCGGTGAACGTCGCGCGCTCGATGACCACGGAGACGACGCCGAGTTCCGCGGTGACGGCGGCGGCGCCTCCGTCGAATACGACGTTGGACAGGGTGAGGGACCCGTCCTGAACATCGATGGCGGTCCCGAGCGCCGGCGAGAAACGGGCATGGGATCCGGAGACTGCGCCCCCACGGACCAGGACCGGGACTTCGAAGAGGGCGGGTTCGGCCGCGGTTCCCCGGATGTCCATGGACCCTTCGATCACGATGGGGCCTCGGCCGTGGAAGTGGGTGCCCGGCTGGACGACGAGGGTTTCTCCCGCCGGAATGACCCACACACCCGGCACCGGCTGATCCCCGGTGGCGTCGCCGGCATCGACAGGCACCGAAGCAAGGACGGCCGCCATGAGAAGCATGGGGACGAATCGACGGGCAAGCAGGGTCACGACCATGGTTAGACGCCCCTGCCTATATGCGTTTCCTCAATCAGTATTTTGACGGTCGCCAATTGTCAAGCGCCAGTTCTCGCCGCAAATTGTACAATTGCCGACTTACGGACCGCGCACCATCGGCCCGGATTCAGCCGGCATTGAACAATTCCATATCTCTGCCGCGTCTGCCGCGCAGGGAGCGGCTTCGACGCCCCCCCGATGTCCCATGACTCGGCGCACCCTCGCCCGCACAAGCGTCATGAAACAGTAATTCCCCGTACCTCTGGCCCGGGTTTCGTCGGACCCGGAAGGGCACGATATGCAACCGCCCGTTCCGTTCCAGGCGCCCCGTCGGGCATTCGGGAAGCGAGGCACACCTCGGGTCGCCTGCCGAGGTACGTCCCATCGAATCACGCCGCGTTTGAACGGGTTTTTACACGCAGCGCAGCCGGATACCCTAGGAATCCTTAAGTAGTCCTGAGTCCGAGTGCTGGTTGCTCGTTCGCAGGCTCCAAGGGGGAATATGCTGCATGCGGTTCACGACACCAAGACCCAGACCACTTACAATCTTCATCGTCCTCGCGGCCCTTGTGCTCGTGGGGATGCCGGCCGGCTCGGCTGAGCCTGCCGCTTCGCCCGGCGGCCTTCGGATTGCCGCCACCAACAACCAGTGGGGGACCAGCGAAGGAGACGAAGTCGTCCACATGGGCGCCTCCAAGATCTCCATCAGCACACTGAAGGACATCGATGTCCTCGCAATCGGGGCCTCCGATCTCGCCGGGCTGTCCCAGGGCAGCCGGAAAGCCGTGGACCGCTTCCTCGACAGCGGGCGGCCGGTCATTGTCATCGGCGCGGGCGCCGAGTCCGGCCACGGCCTGCTCGGAGCGGTTGCCGGAGGCGACTCGCTCTTCACAGGCGACGGGGTATTCGCCACGGCCGCGGATGCGGCATTGGCGACGGGCGCGTGGCGCCTCCCGGACGGGGCCACCGCGGTGCGTGTGTGGGCGTTTGACGACGCCGCGACACGGGACGGCAAGATCCTGCAGAACAGCGCGGATTGGCGCCGCATCGGCGGAAGCGACGGCGCGAGCCTGTCCACGTCCAGCGGATCCACCATGGCGGCCTCCTCCGACGGCCCCCAGACCATGTCCGGGTCCTCATCATCCGGAACGTGGAGCCTGCGCCACGTGGCATCCTACTGCTACGACCGCAACCCGTACGGCCGCATCTGCTATCAGGGCGAGTTCCACAAGCTCCTGAACGACCAGTCCTCTTGGCACGACTGGTGGGACGTGCTCTTCACCACCACCACGGAGCCCGGAAAGCTGCGCTGGGGCAACAACTGGCACACGAGCCGCACGTGGCTCACGAGCCCGGTGGACTACTTCAAGCCGCACATCCTCATCGATGCCGGCCCCGGCAGCCAGAGCGGCGGGACCGCATCGTACTGTGTGGGCCCGACTGCGGGCGTGGACGGCGCCGTGATCACGGCGAACATCTGCAGTTCGTACGCCCTCACCGACGTCACCGTCAGCGAGGAATCGAGCTACCTCTACGAGGACGTGTACATCCGCCACGACATCGCGGTGAACTCGTACACGGCCGGCATCGCATACAGCAGCTACCCGGGGTTCACGGTGCGCACGGATGAAGCCGTCTGCGTCAAGCTCGGGTACACGAACAAGGCCGAATGGCGCGAGTACGTGGCCGGCAACGACAACTACTATCAGACGTGGATGTCGTCCTGGCGCGAAGTGTGCTGATCCGGCATCGAACGGTTCCGCCGCGGCATCGCCGCGGCGGAGCCCCTCACCCCCCGGGGGGGATCAACCCGGGATCGTTCTCCTTTTCCGTTTTCCCACGAGCGCGAGCGCCACCGCCACGAGGATGACGCCGGCTCCCGGCGTGGCGTTCCCGGCTTCGTTGCCTCCACCAGCCCCCCCGCCCGGCGCCGCAGCCTGCGCACTGCCGTCGAGCGGGTTCGCGGACGCGCCCGGGTTCTGCGGTGGGGGAACAGGGGGATCGCCCGCCGGGGCTCTTGCCTCGGGGAACGTGGCTGTCCGGAGGATCCGGACGCCGTCGTCGTACGTGATCATCACCTGCGCGTCGGCGATCGGCCAATCCCCGCGCCACTGCTCGCCGTCCTGACGGAGCGCCCGCCATAGGCCCCCGTCCAATGCCCGCGCATGGACTGCGCTCACATGCTCGGCACCTGTGATGCGGAGCAGGAACGGGTCCTGCGATACTGGCAGGATGCGCGGATTGCGGAGGACCTTCGCGACACTCGCGTTGCCGCCATACACGTGATCCAGGGCGTGGTTGAACAGGATGACGCCGTCCCACGCGGCATCGTACGGCACGCGGAGGTCCATGACCAGGATCCGTCCCGTGCGGTAGCCCACATCGAGGTCCCGGTAGTTCGGTTCGCTGCGGGCGAGCGCGACCGGTGTGATGAGGTGGGCGCGTCCATCCCCGAAGAGATCCGTCAGGATGGGTGCGCGGGTCGCGTCCCATCCGTCGAGGGCGAACCATCCGGTCCGTGATCCGTCCATGGCGTAGATCGCGACACCGTCCCGACCCGAATCCGGTGCGTTCACGAGGATGTCCTGGACGCCGTCACCGTTCACGTCCGCGATGACGACGTCCTTGTTCCCCCAGTACGAGGCGATGGGCGTGCGCATCAGGATGTCTCCCGTTGCGTTCAGGGCGAAGAGGTTCGGTTGACCCGTGGATTGCCAGTTGCCGGGGATGTGTCCGATCGTGTTCCAGTCCACGAAGATGGCGTCGTCGCGGCCGTCGCCGTCCACGTCGTACGCGGCCGGGAACATGTAGACGTGGGGGTTCCCCCACTTGAACGATTTCGACCAGAGGAGGGATCCGTCATGCCGGACGGCAAAGAGGACCACATGCTGCTTGAGGTACCATTCCGGGTCGTTCCGGTCCTCGATGGCCTGCCGTGCCCCGAACACGACTTCGAGGCGGCCGTCGCCGGTGAGGTCGATGAGTCCGGGCGCCACGCTGATGCTGGCGGGCATGGCGCCGTGGTCGCGGGCGTTGAAGGACCATCGGATGTCGCCGTTCCGGGCATCGTACGTCCAGATGCGTCCCGCGTCGGTGGCGAAGATCGCCTCAAGGAGACCATCGCCGTCAAGGTCCGCGACCCACGGGTTCGCATTCCCGTCATCCCAGAGGCGCGCCCACAGGATGGTGCCGTTGCCGGAGAGCGCGTAATGGCCGGCGATGTTGTCGCTCTGGATGAAGATCTCGTCACTGCCGTCGCCGTCCACGTCAGCGAGGTACGGGGTCCCGTCGAATGCCGGGTAGTTCCCTTTCGCCCACGGATTCCTCTCGTAGAAGTCGGGCTCCCAGTCCTCCGGCGCCACATGCCTCGTGAACAGTTGTCGGAACGGGAAATGGGTGGCCGTGGCATTCACATCGTCGAATTCCCACGCGGTGAGGAAACCGGCGGAACTCGCGGTCACGAGGTCCCAGTGGCCGTTCCCGTTCACGTCGCCGATGGCGACGCCGCCGATCTCGCGGTACGGCCAGTTCGGCCACACGTGCTCCTCGAGCTCGGCAAGGATGAGCCCGGTGCGCGCGTCGAACACGTAGATGTTGTTGTTGTCGTTCTTCGCGATGATCTCCTTGACACCGTCGCCGTCCAGGTCGAAGACGTTCATCTTCTTCGTGTCGAATCCTTCGAACGATTTCTTCGGTTGCGCGTTCGCATCCGCAATGGTCAACACGATCAAGGGGCCGGCCGCTCCGTCCGGGCCACCGCTCGCGGAAATCTCAGCCGCGGACCCGGGGGTGACGTTCACGAGAAGGAGAATGACCAGCGCGTACGCGACGGGAGGCAGGGAACGGGCCTGCTCGTTGGACATGGGCGCGAGCGCGCCCCTCGCCGTGGTTAGGGTTTCGGGGTCAGGACTCGAACCGTTCGCGCCATGTACGCGCGATTCGTGGAAGGGTTCCCGACCCGGGCGCAGATATGCGCCGCCATGGCACGCCTCACCGGATGGTGCGATGACCGCCGGCATCGACCGACGTGGCGGCGGTCGCGCGCCTCACCCGATGTAGCGGAGATCGTCCTCGGCCGGCGCATCTGCGGCATGCTCGAGGTCCCGGAGCTGCTGGGCAAGCTTGTCCATCTGCTCGGCGCGGCTCTCAAGGTCCGCGAAATCGATCTTCACGTGGAGAAGGTCGGCGAGGATCTCAAGGACACTCTGCGCGCTCTTCGGGTCCACGAGGTAGCCGCTGGTCTCACCCATGAGGCAGACGCCGCGCATGTCGCGGAGGGTGCCCATGCCGAGAAGGAGGCCACTTGCTCCGACGATGCCGCCACCGGGCTCGTTCTTCCGGAAGACGACGCCGCGTTCCTTCATGTCCTTCACGAGCGCCTTGTCCGTGGCGGCGCCGAGGACGCGGGGCTTCTCGGGCATCTTGCCCGTGCCGTACCCGCCGAGGGTGTAGATCTCCTTGGCACCGAACTTCTCGGCGATGTCGAGCATGGCATCCACGAGGGCGTACTGGCCGTCCGCGGAGAGGCCCTGGTAGTCGCCAACGAGGATAAGGAGGTCCCGCTGGTCGTCGTTGCCGGCGTTCCAGTAGTACACCTCATTGTTCACGAGGCGCACGGTGCCGTCTGGCTGGACGAGGACCTGGGGAGGAAAGAACCGGGAGTGGATCTGCGCGAGCTTCTTTGCGCCGAGTTCCTCGATGAGGTGGTCGGCCGCGAGCTTGCCCACGTTTCCGACGCCCGGGAGTCCCTCGATGAACACGGGGTTCTTGAGCTTCGGATCGGCCACGTAGCGGACGTCGACGGGGTCCATCAATTCCCCTCCTCGGCTGCGTCGGCTGGCGCATCTGCTGCGTCGGCACGTGGGCCGGCGGCTTCGGTACGCGGCGCGGCGGCGGCGTCGACCGACGCCTTGGCCGGGGCGCCGGCGCTCTCGGCCTTGGTGAGCGCCTTCAACCGGCGGCGGTACTCGCCGTAGGGGTCTTCAGGGGAATATCGTGCAGGACCGGGGCGGATGGCAGTCTTGCTGCATTGGGGACACGCTGCCTGGAGCGTATACCCGTGATCCGCACACTTGAGGAGCGCCACGCGGTCCCCTCATTCTTCCTCGACACGCTTGAAGTCGGCGACTCCACCGGCCTTGGTGATGATCTTGATGGCGCGGTCCGCGCTGGCGCGGATCTCCTCTTCGGCGGCCTTGTAATCGGGAGCCTTGACCCGGATCCGGTACTTGGGCGCACCCACGTACTGGATGTCGATCTTGACGTCCTCGTACTCGCATTCGCCGGCCTTGGTGAGGGCCTTCTTGATGTACTCGATGCCGTCGGGCGCGTACGTGGTCATCTCGAGGAAGCCCGCAATCGTCACGAACGGGATCGTGATGTTGGTCTGCGCCATCTCGACGAACTTCTGGACCCATTCGCCTTCGAAGCCGTCCTCCTTGAGGACGTCGGGGTCGGCGGCGACATCCTCGAACGCGGTGTAGAGGCTGCCGTAGGTTTCCATGAGCTTGTACCCGAACTCCTCGAGGACCTCGTCCACGGTCTTGCCCATGGCTTCGGCAAACATCTCAAGGAGCTTCTCGGCCTTCTGCTCGTTCTTCCACTCCGCGATCTTTTCGCGGCGCTGGTGGTCGTTGACGCGCTTGAGCGAGAGGTCGACGTGACCTTTCGACTCGTCGATGGAGACGACCTTGGAGACGACCTTCTGGTTCTCGCGGACGTGGTCCCGGACGTACTTCACCCATCCCGAGGCGACCTCGGCGATGTGGATGAAGCCCTCCTTGCCCGGGTACTCGTCGAGTGTGACGAAGGCTCCGAAGCCCTTCACCTCTTTCACCGTGCCGACCACGAGTTCCCCCATGTCGGGGAATTTCCGTTGCTTCACCATGTTGAGTCGTTCCTGTGGGGTCCCCGCGGGGGCTCCGGGGGAGCCCCGTCGGGGATGATCATCTCACGCCAGTTCTTCGACGATCTCGGCCTTGAAGTTGCCGAGACCACCGGTGGGTTCCGCGACGGTGGCGCCGCAGACGTTGCAGGCGACCTTCATCGAGGGCTTGTTGAAAGTGATCTGCTCGTTGCCGCAGTCACTGCATTTCGCCTTGACGAACTTGCTGACAGTGGGTTTCGCTGGCATTGTGGATCACTCCTTCAGTTCGAATTTCTTCGCGCGGAGGGCAGGCGCCTGGTGGGCCTTCTTGCACTCCTTGCAGCGGAACCGGAGGTTCACGCGCTTGGTCGGCTTCTCGCGGCCTTCCGGCTTCGGACGGGGGAAACCACGGTAACCCGCGGTGACCTTCCGGAACCGGCGTTGACCCCACTTGAATTCGGAGGCCTTCCGCTTGCGGACACGTTCGACCTCGTGGTCGTTGTGCTTCTTGCAGGTCGGACAATACCGCTTGATGCGGCGCGGTCGGATCATGTGAAATCATCCTGCCCTCGGACATTGAGCATGCGAACGACGACACCGGGGGGCCTTGGGATCGGGCTCCACCGGCTCATACACGCCCCGGAAGCAGCGGTGATCGGCCAGGTGCCGGCACTTGGATCAGGGGACGGTCGCACTCCCGGTACGCATGAAGCGCACTCGCCGGAGTCGACTGGGCAAGACCCTCGAAACGCCACCCCATATATGAACGTTCGCGCTCCTCACCACGGGGAGACGCCGGCATCCGCCTGCCGCGAATGGGCGGCTTTCGTGGACCGCCGCGCGGGGGCCCGGTTCCCGGAACGGCCATGGGTCCGCGCATCGGAATGCCGGGCTGCCGGGCGGGCGCGACCGGCGGCCGACGCGCACCCCACCCCATCAACACGTGCGCAATCCGCAGCCTTCGCATCGGCAGCGCCAGTTCCGATGAAGGCCGGCGGGCGCAGCCTCCCGCTTCGTGGACCCGCCGCAGATGCGGCAGGCCCGATCCGGCGGGGCACAGGTCCCGTGGCCGCATCCGGTGCATACGGTGAACGGGAAGTCACGGGAACGCAGCATGGGGCGACCGGGCCGGGAACGGTGGGACGGGCAAAAAAACGTGGGTAGCCCGGCCGCCGCACCCGCCAAGCCCGTCACCGGACTGTGGAGTCCCCGGCGTGGGCGCCCCATTCCGGGCAGATCGTGGACGCCTTTGTCGATTCCCGGACATAACGCTTAACCTCGGATCCGTCGGGACGTGATACGAATGACGGAGCTCTATTTCGATGTCGACACGGTCGCCTGTGAAGCGAGCGAGTCGGAGATCCTTGAGGAGATTCTCAGCCATGCGGGCGTCCGCACGGCGAGCATCGACCTGGAGGCCGAGCGCATCGTCCTCGACGTGGATGCTTCCGCCCGCGATGTGGAAGACGTGCTGACGTACCTCGGCCTCGCCGTGAAGGCGGCCGGTACCGCGCACCCGACATCCGCGGTCTGATTCCGGACGGACCTCCACGGGCGGCAGCAGGCCGGATGCGACGGCTAGGGTCGGCAGCGGACCGGGCTCGCCGACGGCCGACGGCCGGCGTTCCAGCCATGGGCAGCCTGAAGGCGGGCACCCGGGACGGAGCTTGGTTCGCCCTGGAATCCCGCGCCCCATCCGGATCCTCCTCCGCGTTCCACGTGACCTTCGCATAATGGCCGCGTTTTACCGGTGGATTCCGCCGGATTCCTGCAACCGTTCGATTCCCCCGTGACGCATTCTCCGACCAGGCATCCGGGGAGCCGGGACGCCGCGCAAACCGGGTAAGCGGAAGCTTGATGTTCCATCACGCGCCATCGATTGAAGGCGGCCGGTTTCGGTACGCTTTTCGAGGCCGGTTCATGGAGTCGATCGTCTGGACGGTTGATTGGAATCCCGAGTTCGAGGAGGAGGCTCGCATCAAGCGCGAGATTCTCCGGTCCCTCCGGAACGGGAAGACGATCGAGACTGTCAAACGCTTCGCGGAAGCCGCGGTGCGTGAAGCCGTGGAGGATGGGCTCGAGACGGAGCATATCCTGTGGCTTGACAGCAGCCAGACGTATGCGTTCTTCCTTCGCGTGTGGTACGAGGTGTCGGAGGGGAAGCTTTTCATCATCATCGAGGAGAACGATCTCGGTGACATCGGGTTCCTCATCCTGAATGACCTGGAGTGCGCAACGTACGACGAGGAGCGCGTGCTCAAGGTCGAGTTGGCGGATCCTGAGGATCTCGGGATTCCGCGCTGAGCCGGGCAGCGCCGTGCGGGCGCGCACTGGCACGTTTTTAACGGGTCCCCTCGTTGGCCCATTCGTTGGCCCGCGAAGATTCGATGTATGAGCGCGTGATGAATCAGCTTACCCGTGAGCGGCGCTCCGGGAGCCTCACGAAGCTCGATCCCGAATTTTTCCAGGAGGCCGAGGCGCATGTGTCCGAGATGGAGGGCACGTACCGGTCGGAGAATACGCAGAATCCGGCGAGTCCGAAGGCGAATCTCCTTGGCGTGGAACTCGCGAAGCTGCGGGGCGGCATCGAGGAGTTGTACGAGGCGCGGGAGAAGAAGGTGGTGCTGCAGGCGCTCCGCGCGGCGTGGGATCGGGTCGCGGACCGGGATCACATGTTGAAGTGGGAGTCGGATGCGTTCGAACGCATCGTGCATGCGCTCCGGGATACGCGGCGGAATGTGCTGAAGGGACGGGAGCGCCGGGCGAGTGCGAAGCCGGTGGCAGGGAATGTGCCGGCGACGGACGCAGCTGCGGGCGTGGCGGGTGGGGCGGCCGGGTCGGCGCCGGGCCAGGGTCCGGGCGCGGCCTCCGGTGCGAGCCCCGCCGGGCAGGGCGGGGTACTGCCGAACGGGCCTCCGGGGGCCGCGGCGGGGGCAGCCGCTTCGGCGGGCACACCGGCACCGGGGGCGGCGGCAGCGCCGGTATCGGGCGCGCCCGAGCAGGCCGCGGGGGATGGGGCGGGCGGCCCCGGAGCGCCGCCTTCGGGCGGGCAGCAGGGCGCGGCTTCGACGGCTTCAGCCGGGGCGGGTGCGCCGCATGAAGCGCCGCCGACCCGTGCTCCGCGGCGCGTGCTCATTCGGGTGACGGAGACGGTGGATCCGTTCACGGCGAGCGACATGCGCACGTACCGGTTGCGGGAGGAGGATGTGGTGGCGGTCCCGTCGGAGATTGCGAAGCTCCTCGTGAAGCGCGGGAAGGCGCGGGAAATCGTGCCCGCGGCGGATGTGGCGGCGCGCGGGTGAGGTGCGGCCCAAGCGTCGAGGCGGCACCCTGTTTCATGGGCGCATCCCATGTTTTCGTGAGCGTTCGGACCTGGGTGTCGACACTGTGTGACCGCCGGACTTGCAAACCGGGCAGCGCCATCAGGTCGGCCGCAGAAGGGATGGGTCAGCGGCAGCTTCCGGGGAGGCCGGCGCAGGAGGAATGAGGGGTGGGGTGCTGTCGAGCCGCGCAGCGCGGCGAGGGTTGCGCCAGTGCACGCGGTGCGGGCGGAACGGTGGGGCTTCCGAGCCGCGCACCGCGCGGCGAGGGCATCGTCGGGGGAGGCGGGGCGCAGG
>JBFILE010000055.1:0-15269 GCA_041599855.1 Thermoplasmatota archaeon | reverse complement strand
GCGGTCCCCGCACCAGGGGGTCCGGGGCCGCGCGCCCCTCTCTTTCGACGGGTCATTCCTGCCGTGTCAAGCCGGCGGCTCAGGCATCGTCGATGGCGTCCATCGCGCGAATGCTTCCGACCGACGCCCGCGCAACTGGTGGGTGGGAGTCCCATCCCCCCGGGATCCACGGCGTGCCCCTATGCGGGCGACGCCTCCGCGGACCCGGCGGGTTCCGGCGGGAATCGCGACGGATTCGGCAGCCAGATCAACGTGGCATAGTTGAGGCTGTTCGCGTCCGTCAGGTAGTTCGGCATGACGCATCGCACGATCATCTCGTTCCCGAGTTGGAACGAGAGAACCGGGTCCCGGATGAGCCGCTTCTGAACGAGTTCCACATACGTCTCAACCGGCATGTACGGCGCGAAATGATGATAGTTCGGGAGACGCCCGCCGGCGGCGAATCCGTCGCAGTCGCTCCTCTTGAGGAGGTCGATGCGGGCCGCGTACAGCTTCCGACCCACCCCGCTTTTGCGGTAGGATGGCTGGACGCTCACATCCACGCCATAGAGCACGGAGCCTTCCGCGGTGTGGTTCGCCAGCATGCTTCCGCCGGTCACTTCCCGCCACGTGTGCGGTCGAAGGGCGATGTCCGGCGTGACCCGCATGGATGTGCAGGAGCCGACGACGCGGTCGTCCTTCTGGTCGTCGAGGGCCACGAATTGCCCTTCGGGGTAGAGGCGGACGTGTTCCTCGATCTCGTGGATCTGCCAGAGTTTCATGTCGGGGGAGTCGCGGAAGGCACGGCGTTGCACCGTGACGATGCCTTCGGCGTCCTCGGAACGCGTGGGACGGACGCGGATCATCGGGGGTCAGCCCCCCCATGGGATGATCCTGTTCAATAAGGTTCTCGGGCGTTTTCTACTGGAGGGGTGCCACGGCACGACTATTCACCCTTCTCCTCGATGAGCGCACGGGCTTGGCGTGTGCGGGGTCTGCGGCCGCCCGCGACGGGTTCAGCCACCGGAGGGACGTGGGGTGCGAGCCACGTTCGCCGGAGCCGCTTCTGCGCCGTGTTCGGGCGCTTGACCTCGGTGATCACCCATTTCTTCGGCTCGGCCGGGGCCAATTCGGTCTTGGCGACCGTGAGCCGGTCGCGCCGGAAGAAGGCAACCTCGACCTCGCTCCCCGGTTCCCGTTCCCGGAGGCGGTTCATGAAATGTTCGCTGGACTTCACCCGGAACCCGTCGAGGGCCACGATCTCGTCGCCGGGGGTGATCCCGGCGGCTTCCGCCGGGGTCCCGGAGAACACATGCTTCGCCTTGATGCGCCCGTTCTCCTTCTTGAGCTTGACACCGAGGCGGCTCCCGGGGCCCTCGTAGTCGCCCTTCGCGGGGTCCGAATCGTCCCCCGCGTACTCGGGGGAGAGTTTCCATCCGACCAGCTTCAGGAAGCGCTCGAAATCGACTTCGTCGGTGCCGTCCACGTACTTCTTCCAGAACGTGGTCCATGACTGGCCCGTGACCTCTTCCAACGTCTGCTTCCATCCGTTCTCGGGGTGCTCGGGGATGCCTCCGGCTCCTTCCGGGTACTTGGCGTAGAGCGCGCGCATCACGTGATCGAGGCCCTTCTTCCCGTGGGTGCGGTCGCGGATGGCGAGGTCAAGGCAGAGGGCGATGAGTTCCCCTTTCAGGTAATAGGAGACGCCCGAGTTCGGCCAGTTCTCGTCCGCCTTGTAGAGCTTGACCCACGTGAGAAGACTCGAGTCGCCGACACTCAATTTCAGGCGCCCGGGTTGCTTCCGGAGCTTCGTGATGCTTTCGGCGAGGAATTCCCGGTACCGGTCGTGGCTGATGAGTCCGGCCCGCGCGAGCACGAGGTGATCATAGTAGCTCGTGATCCCCTCCATGGCCCAGAGGAGCCGCGTGTACACCTCCTGCGAATAGTCGTACCGGTCGAAGGCGGCGGGACGGAGCCGTTTCACGTTCCAGACATGGTAGAACTCGTGGGCTTCGAGCCCGAGGAAATCCTCGTACCGGCGCGCCGGCTGGAAGGTCCACCGGTCCACCATGCTCGTGTTGGAGTTGCGGTGCTCAAGACCCCCGCCGGCCTTGTGGGTCAGGTGGATGATGAACTGGTAGTCCTCGTATGGCGCCGAGCCCATGGTCGCGACCTCTTCGCGCACAATGGCTTCGAGGTCCCGCACGATGCGGGCCGGGTCCTCATTCCCGTTCCCGTACAGGGCGATCCGGTGTTCCTTGCCATCGACCTCGAAGGCGAAGCGGCGGTGGGTGCCGACCTCCCACGTTGCATCCATCAGGTGATAGACGTCGTCGACGCGGAACGTGCTGCGCTTCCCCGGCACCCGGGGTACACCCGAATCCGCCGTCCAGCCGCGCGGGGGGCGGATCGTGACGACCGCCGGGGCATCCATGGCGTCGCGGCCGTGGATGAACACGCTCGTCCCATCCATGTAACAGTGGGTTGCATCCAGATGACTGGTGCGGACGCCGAGGTCGTTCGCGTAAACCCGATACTTCACGATGAGGGTGGCAGCGCCTTTCGCCTTCACGACCCAGGTCTGCTTGTCGGTGCGCGTCCACGGGAGGGCCCTGCCGCGCGCGTCCGTGATCGACAGGTCCTGCACGTGGCGCGCGTAATCCCGGATCAGGTACGATCCGGGGGTCCATGCCGCCATGGTGAGCGCGACGGATCCGTCGGGCATCCGCGGGAGGCCCTTCGCGGTCAACGTGACTTCGATGAGGTGGGATTCGCGTTTCGGGTACGAAACGACGTAGCGCATCTCCGGCATGATGGTGCGCGCAACGCGCACGCGTCGCATAACCTGTTCCTTGTGGTCCGCCCGCCACCTCCGGATTGCGCACGCGCGGGGCTCCGACCGTGGAGGCAATCGGCGCCCCGACACAACGTGGAACGGAACGCAGCCCTTTTGCCTCCGCGCCGGCTCCGGCCCCCATGGCCGACCCGCAACGATGGACGCCCACCGGATTCTCCCGGCACATCGGATTCCACGATTACGAACTCCATCCGGACGGCACGGTGAGCGTGGAACTGGACGCCGAGGACCGCCACCTCAACGCCGGCGGCATCGTCCACGGCGGCGTCCTTCTCAGCATGCTCGACAGTGTCATGGGCGGCGCCGTGGTGGCCACCCTCCGCGACGGTGAATGGACGGCGACGGAGTCCCTCACCACCAACTTCATGCGACCCGGAATGACGGAGCGCGTCCGTGCAACCGGGTCCGTGGACCGCCGCGGCAAACTCACGGCATTCGTGCAGGGGGAGGTCGCTGCCGCCGATGGCCGCATCCTGGCGCGAGCCTCCGGCGTGTGGGCCATCCGCCAGAGTTGACACGCGGCATGCGGCACGATTCGCCGTCACGTGACCTTGCCGCGCCGCGTTCGTCACAGCAGCCGTGAACCGGGTCCGCGCTCGGGGCCCCGGGCAGTTCCGACGAACGCAGACCCACGTTTCCGCGTGGCCCCCGTGGCGAACCGATCCCCGGATGCCTGCAGACCGGGCCCATTCGACACCCGCGATGCCGCCGTGGCCAACCCCGGATCCCGCGCGTCCGCCGGATGCCAGCCTGACCCTCGGACGGGTGGCGAATCCTTATCGCCCGCCAACACCGTGGCAATACGGATGACTCAGGCTCCGGAGCAATCCGTCGGGCAACGCCCCGACATCAATTTCACGCGCCTGAGCATGTACCTGAAGGCCCTGTCGAACCCGAATCGCCTGGAACTCCTGTACCAACTCCGGTTCCCCCGCACGGCCACGGAGATCACCCTCACGCCGAAGCGGAGCGAATCCACCGGCAACCCGAAGCGGCCCATCTCCCGGCAGGCGGTCGAAGAGCATCTCCGGGTCCTGCAGTCCATCGGCGTGGTCACGACCCGCCGCTCCACACGGGAAACCCGTCCCGTGGACGAGTACGTGGTCAACCATCCTGCCCTTTTTGCGGTGACCGAGGAGATGCGGAAGCTCAGCCTCATCCGATCCCACACGCACATCGGTGCCGGGGAAACGCAGACCGCGACCTCGACCGTGGTGGCGACGGCGGATACGGGTCCGCGCCTGGTACTCGTGAGCGGCGTTTGGGAAGGCAAGTGCTTCCCCCTCGACGGGACCGACCCATCGGACCCGGCACGATGGACGATCGGCCGACGCGAGGGGGTCGCAATCAGCCTCGACTACGATCCGTTCATCTCCCACGAGAACTGCAACATCGTCCGGCGCGGCGAGGACTTCGTGCTCATCGACAACGCGTCGAGCCGGAACGGCACCCTCCTCAACTGGGCCCCGATGCCCCGGGGCGGGGAGCACATCCTGACTAGTGGAGACCTCATCGGCGTGGGCCGCAGCATGTTGATGTTCCGGCGGGATTGACGGTGCTTGGCCACGCCCTGCGGCGCGCGACCAAGCGCCGTCAATTCCTTCCCGCCGCGCCACGTTGGGCCCCGGCCTACGCGGCAAAGCCGCTTCGGCCGTAGGGTGGCGCGTCGGGGCGAAGGGGGCATCGGCCTCCTCCGCGCCTCCCCCGCGCTCCGCGGGGTCCGGTGCGCGAGGGCTCACGCTGGCGGATATGCGAAATCCGGGGGCGTGGTTGCTGCATCAGCCCGATTCTGGTTGCCGGGGTGGCGTGTGATGCTGGTTTGCTGCCGGCGCCGCGCGCGCTGCTTCATGGGAGTGCCATGCTTGCATCATGGATCGACTTCGCGACCTCCCCCAGGGAAGCCGCCATGGCCGATGCGTCCGCGAACCGGTTCCCGGGGTCCTTCGCAAGGGCCCGCTCAAGGAATCCACGGACAAGCGGGTCCTTGACGTGGGCGAGGGTCGGAACATCCGTGATGATGCTTTCCCGGATCTCGAACTCCCCGAGATTCCGGAGGTCGAGATAGGGCGCGTGGGCGAAACACTCGTGGAGGACGACTGCGGCGCTGTACAGGTCCGAGCGCGCATCCACCTCTATCCCCCGCGCCTGCTCGGGGCTCATGTATGCGAGGGTCCCGGGCTGCATGCCGATGGCGCTGAGGCCCATGCGCGTGGCGTCCGCGTCCTGGTTGCGCGCGATGCCGAAGTCCGCGAGCTTGACGCGACCATCCCCGTCGAACAGGATGTTCGCGGGCTTCACATCGCGATGGAGGATGCCGCGGTTGTGGGCAGCCTCCAACGCCGCAAGGAGTCCGGCCGCGATGGATGCCGCCGCCTCGGGCGGGAGGGGCCCCGCATGGAGGCGGTCCTTCAGGTTGCCGCCGGACGCATACTCCATCACGAGGAATATCTCGTCCCCCACGCGCTCGACATCAAGGAGCGTGACCACGTTCGGATGGTTCACGCCGGCGAGGAGGCGGGCTTCGCGGAGTGCCCGCTCCGGGTCGGCCATGGTGCCCACGTTCCACTCCTTCACCGCAACATCGCGGCCCAGGGTTTCATCGCGGGCAAGGAACGTCCGTCCGAATCCGCCTTGGCCAAGGATACGGCCGACGCGATATCGCCCGAGGATGAGGCCGCCCGGGTCGAGTTCGGGGCGGTGCGGTCCGCGCACGGTCGCGCGGACCACATGCTCGAGGGCCGCGTGCTCACGATCCGTGATGCCGAGCTGGGTCCGCAGCGTCTTGAGGATACCCGTTTCCGAAGCCGTCGCGTCCCCCGTCTCGATGGCCCGTTCCAGGGCGGCCCGGTACACGGCGAGTTTCCGATCGAGGACGTACCCCGAGTTCTCCACATGGGCGCGCGGGAACACACGCTGCGCAACCTCGGCGCCGAACTGCTTCACGCGGGAAAAGGCAAGGAGGGCAAGCCCGGCCCCGACGACCTGCGCGAACGCAATGGCGACCGGGTCGGATCCGAGCACGGCCAGTGTCCCGAACACGCCTCCGACGAAGAGCAGGGCGAGCACGCCGAACCCGAGGCCGACGGCGATTCCCCGCTTCACGCGGATCTCCACGTCGAAAAGGTCGTACTTCAGGATGCCCCACCCGATGACAAGGGCCGTTGCGAACCGCCACAGGCCGGCACTCGTCGTGTACCCCGGGAGGGCAAGGTCGAGCCAGACCTGCGCCCCGTCGAAGAACCCGGCGGCGACGGGGACGAGAAGCAGGAGTGCGTGACCCACCCGGCGCCTCCCATCCGGCATGCCGCGGGTGTGCATGAGGGCAAACCCGATGGCCCCTGCAGCCACGAGGCTCGCTGCGACGCCGGACGCAAACTGGGCGCCGAAGGACACGTCCATCGTCATGCGCGGCGCCTGGAGGTGCAACGTCGCGCCACTGAACCCGAGGGCGTAGGCAAGGGTCACGCTCGCGCCAAGGAGCAGGATGAATGCGCGGTCCCGCGCGGGCGCCCCGCCCGGGGTCTCGGCGAATCGGCGCGCGAAGTGGACGACCATGGCCGCGTACGCAAGGGTCGCGGCCGCGTTCACGGCGTGCATGCCGGGGCCGTTCGCGACCCACCAGAATCCACGGTCGGCAA
Organism: Thermoplasmatota archaeon; assembly: GCA_041599855.1. GTDB lineage: Archaea > Thermoplasmatota > SW-10-69-26 > JACQPN01 > JAJPHT01 > JBFILE01. Next base: position 8,795 of record JBFILE010000055.1, on the reverse strand, counting down.
AGAATGCCGGATCCGAGAGGAAACGGTCGGGGCGGGCGAAGAACATGGCACCCACCAAAATGGATCCCGCCACTCCGGCGGCCACGATTCCCCGGCGCCAGCCTGCGTGTGCAAGGGGCGTCGGCACGTATGCAAGGACGCCCGCGACGGTCGCAAGAAACGCGAGTTCATACCACATCGCGGACCGCGACCAGAACAGGGCGGCCCCGGCGGAATCCGCACCGAGGGACAACGTGCGGGTCGCCGACGAGACGCCGCGCACGAGGAGGAAGAGCCCGATGGCCCAATTGGTCCCGGACCCCGATCGCGCGCGCACGAGCGCGACCGCCACGAGGACGGTCGCGAATGCCGCCACCACATCGAGGAGGAGCGCCGGGGAGAGAGCAACAGCCACGGGTCACACTCCGGTCACGGCAGGAGCATGATCGGGCGTGAAGTCGTCTGGGTCTGATTCGGATTCCCGTAGCATTCGTGGTCGATGCCGACCGGGCATTCCGGGAAGTGCTCCGGCGGCGGCGGGCAGTATTTGCAGTCGGTCTTCACACCGCTTTGACCGCCCACGGTGATCCATTGCTGATGGGACGAGGTCGAGCCCTCGATGGGCTGGATGACCTGCGGGAGTTCGGGGGTCGAAACCGCTTCGCTGCCCACCATGGCCCCGTATGTCCCATTCGTGGAGTTCGAGTAGGCGAATGCGTATACCACTGTCCGCTCGTTGAGGCGGAGATGCAGGCTCGTCGCGACACAGTTCGGGATCGGCCACGCGCGGCCGGACACGGCGTAGCATGGCTCCTTGGGTTGATCGCCGGGGACGGACGTTTCCTCCGGGTCGACCTTGACCCAATAGTGTTCGTCCGTCTGGTTTCCCTTCGGGTCCGGTTCCCCGTTGCCGCCCGGGTCGGCGGGGTCCCCGTGCCCGTCGGCCGCGGATGACGGAATCGCTCCGCCCGCGGCTGTCGCGAACACCATCATGGCCATGATCAAGAGCCTCAACTGCACGCCTCCACGTCGAGAGCACGTCGGGCCGGCCTTAACCCTTTTCAAGGAACTACCTGCGGCGACAAGTCGGGTGGCCGGGGCGGCGGGCCCCATGCGGGCATGGGGAGGGTGGTGGGGAAGCGGGCGATCGGCGGGTGGCGCAAAGCGCTCGCGGGGCCAGGACAGTTCTGGGACGCACCAACATGCGCTGGCCGATGCCCGGGCACGTGCCAACACATCGTGCGGGCCGGTGCCCGGGCACGTGCGAGCCGGCCATCGGGGCCGGTGCCCTGGGACGTGCGAACACATCGTCCGGGCCGGTGCCCGGGCACGTGCGAGCGCGCCTCCAGGGCCGGTGCCCGGGCACCCGCGATCAGCCGGTCCCCGTAGGTCACCCGACCCCGCCCCCGCCCGCAAGCGGCTTACCCGACGACAACCTTCCCGTCCGGACCCCACGTGTGGAATCCCTGCCCGGTCTTGCGACCGAGGTGCCCGGCCTGCACCTTCTTCACGAGGAGCGGGCACGGCCGGTACTTGGGGTCCTTGAAGCCATCGTACAGGACCTCCATGATGGCGAGGCACGTGTCGAGTCCGATGAAGTCCGCGAGTTGAAGCGGGCCCATGGGGTGGTTCATCCCGAGCATCATGATGGTGTCCACCGCCTGCGGGGTGGCGACGCCTTCGTGGACCGCGAACATGGCTTCGTTCAGCATGGGGAGGAGGACCCGGTTCGAGACGAATCCCGGGTAGTCGTTGACCTCCACGGGCGTCTTGCCCATGGTCGCGGCCGCCGCGAACACGAGGTCGCGGACCTCGTCGGACGTGTCGTGGCCCCGGATGACCTCGACGAGCTTCATGAGGGGCACCGGGTTCATGAAGTGCATGCCGATGAACCGGTCGGCGCGGGTCGTGGCCGCCGCCATCTCCGTGATGGGGATGGAGGACGTGTTCGACGCGAAGACACCGTCCTTCTTGACGATGGAATCGAGCTCCCGGAAGAGCGTCTTCTTGATGTCCGCGTTCTCCACGATGGCTTCGATCACGAGGTCGCAGTCCTTGCATTCGTTCAGGTCCGTCGTTCCCGTGATGCGCGCGAGGACGGCGTCCCGCTCATCGGCCGCGAGCTTCCCCTTGTCCACGAATTTCCCGAGGCTCTTCGTGATGCCGCCGATGCCCTTGTCCACGAATTCGTCCTTGATGTCCCGGAGGACGACCGTGTAGCCGGCCTGCGCTGCGACCTGGGCGATGCCGGCACCCATCTGGCCGGCGCCGATGACGGCGATCTTCTGGATGGTCATGGGGCGGCGATGGAGGGGGCGTTGATAGAGCTTTTGGGGGGAGATGCGGGGGCCGGCGACCCGCTCCTACCGGACGCTGGGAACGGATTCGACCATGTCAGGCCGTACCGTCGCCGTACTTCCCGTTCTGTACCCGGGTTGCACACACAGGTTAAGTAACTGCGACCGTTCTGAACAGCCGGGAGGTCGGATATGCGGCGCGCCGTACCACGTGCGGCCCTTCAGCCATCGGCCCGTCCCGAGTCCCGGTGGTTGATTTGATCCGTCAAGTTCCTGCGCCCACGCGCCCCTCCATGCGTGTCAGCATCCTGTTCCTTGTTGCAGCGCTTGCCCTTGCGGCCTTTGCTGCGACCGCAGCTGCGACCGCGCGCGGCCCGATCACCATCACAAGCGACGCGGAGTTCACCGCGGCGAACGGCGTGGTTGGCGGGGCTGGGACCGCAGGGGAGCCGTTCGTGATCCGGGACCTGTCGATCGATGCGCCCGGCGCAAGCGGCATCGTGGTCCAGTCGACGACTGCGCATTTCCTTGTCGACAATGTGACCGTGACGGGCACCGGAACCCATGAGGGGATCCGATTCTCAACCGTTTCGAATGGTGCCGTTCGCAACACATCCGTCTCCGGATTCCAGTACGGGGTGTACGCGAGCGCGTCAAGCGATGTGGTTTTCGACAACGTGACCATGGATGCGGTCGCGACCGGCATCTATGGATTGTATCTGACCGGTGCTACCATCACAGGCGCCGACGTCCATGCGATCCACTATGGCGTACGCATGTCGGATTCGACCTCGGTTTCCATGGCCGATTGCGAGATCACCGGCGCCCGCCATGACGGCGTGTACGTGAGCCGGACCCCGATTGCGCTTTCGCGCTGCCACGTGTGGGACAACGGCGGACGCGGCGTGACCATCTGGTCCACGACGGGTGCGACGCTGACCGACAATGTCCTTGCAGGAAACGGCGGCGAACAACTCCACCTGTATCATTCGGAGGGCGCCGTGCTCGCGGGCAACACGGTCACGGGCGATGACCCCCTCCTCATCCAAGGGACCCTGGTCGACCACCATCTCCACACGATCGATGGCACGAACACGGTGCATGGACTTCCTGTGGCGTACGTTGCGGGCCTCTCGAATGCCACGGTCGTCATTCCGGCGGAGGTAGGATTCCTGGGCCTTGCGGGATCGACGAATGTGACCATCCGCGATTCCCGCATCCATGGGAACGGCGAGGGCGCCGCCATGGAGGGCCGCGTGCTTGTGGCGGGCGGGTCCGGCAACACCTTCACGAACGTCACCGTAGGCGACGCACGGACCGGAATCATGCTCCGCGTCGGAGCCCGGGACACAACCTTCGATGGCGTCGCCGTGACGAGTACGTTCCGCGGCATCGACATCGCGGCCGGTACCGTGGGCACCGTGTTCCGGAATCTCGATGTGCAGGGCGGCGGCGCCTTTCTCGATCGGACGGAGGGAACGGTGTTCGACGCGTTCGTGATGAATGCCACGACGGACCACGGATTCCACCTCTCGTCCGCTTCGGACACGCGCCTTGCGAACGGGTCCATCCATGCCCGTTACCGGGGAATCTATGCGTACGGCGGTCGCGACCTCACCGCGTCCCACGTGACAACCCACGGCGGCCTCAACGGCATCATGACCTTCACGACCGGGAACGTCCATGTGGAGGACAGCCGGTTCGTGGATTCCACCAACGCCGGCATCTACGTGGACCGGTCCGGTGGCGCCGTCCTCGCGCGCAACACGTTCGCGCCCTCCCAGGGGTACGATGCGCGCCTTGCGACCGCGAGTGGTCGCGTCGAATCGAACGTGTTCCACCGCGAGAACAACGTGGGCGGACTCGACATGAACCAGGCCGGATGGACGATCCTGCGCGACAACACGTTCACGGGCGTCCGACCCCTGTGGATCCACGGGTGGACGACGCCGCACTGGGAGCACGACATCGACACGTCGAACACGGTGAACGGGCACCCCATCCATTATCTTGTACAGGAGTCGAACCGGACGGTGAGCATCGGCGGACCGGCCGGCCTCGTCGCCCTCGTGAGCACGGCGAACGTGACCCTCGCGGATTTCGAGACTGCGGAAGCGAACGAGGAGGGCGTGCTGTTGGTGAACGTGAAGGATTCCACGGTCCGGAACGCGACCGTGTCGAACGTCTCCGTCGCTGTCCGGCTCACCCATTGGACGACCCGCACCGTCATCGAAGGGAGCCACCTCACCGCGACGACCACGGCGGTTGCCTTCGTCGGAACCATCACGGAGACCCACATCCGTGACAATGTCATCGTCGGCAACCAGTACGGCGTGGCCATGGGCCAGCATGCGGACCGGAACGTCATTTCCGGGAACACCATATCCGCCCCTTCGGGAACCGGCGTGAACCTCAACTGGGCCGATGACACCCAGGTCGTTGACAACACGTTCACCGACGTGTACACCGGGACCTATGCGGCGTACGCACCGCGCACCCTGATCCATGGAAACACCATGGATGTGCGCTCCACCGGCGCGTACGTGACCCGGTCCGCCGACAGCGTGGTTTCCGGGAACACGTTCACGGGGATCGGCACCGGGGCACGCGGCTACATCACAACAGGATTCCGGCTCGTGGACAACACGTTCCTCGGCACCGGGTGGGATGATGCCCTCATCCAGCACGCCGGCAGTGCCTTCATCGACGGCAACACATTCGAGCGGAGCGCGTCCAAGGGCGGTCTCCGCATCTACCATTCACCCACGGTCGTGCTCCGGAACAACACGCTCAATGGCGACGATGCATTCCGCATCGAAGGGAACCACATTGACCACTGGCGCCACGATGCGGACACGTCGAACACGGTGAACGGCAAGCCCGTCATCTACTTGACCGACCTTGTGGACACCGAGGTTGCACCCGGGGAGGAAGCGGGTTTTCTCGCCCTCGTGAACGCCACCCGGGTCACCCTGCGTGACACGTGGCTCTCCCAGGTGAACGCCGTCGGATTGCTGGTGCTCGGTTCCCAGGATTCCGTGGTTCGCGACATCGCCATCGACCGCGCGCCGATCGGGGTGCGATTCGCCATGGACTCCTCCGGAAGCATGGTTGCCGGCGGCCGGATCACGAATGCCACGATCGGTGTCGAGATGCTCGCGGGCACGCATGCGAACACGGTCGAGAACGTGGATATCCTGCATCCCACGACCTACGGCGTCGCCGTGCGCTCCGGCGCCGGCCATGCGTCCGTCCGCGACAGCCGGATCACGGGGGGCTCCACGGCGGTGACGGTCGACCGATCCCCGGGGGCGACGGTCGTGAACACCACGATCCGGGAGGCATCCACGGGCATCTACCTCGCGTACTCGGACGAGGCCGACGTGCGCGGCAATGACGTGCAGATCGCCGGGTGGAGCATCCATTCGTACCGGGGAACCCACGGGTTCATCGGGGAGAATGTCATCACCGGCGGGTCCGGGATCCGCCTCAGTGTCGGCACGGGGAACCTCGTGGAATCCAACGTGGTCCGTGATGCCACCTACGGCCTCCTCCTTTCCAGTGCGACCGGTACGGTTGTCAAGGGGAACGAGTGGTCGGGGAACGACCGGGGCGCGTACGTCCAGTACGGGTCGAACACGACGATCCACGCGAACACGGTCCTCGGCAATGGGATCGGGGTGGAGGTGTTCTACACGAACGGTGCCCTCGTGTTCGACAACCTGCTCAACAACACGGACAACGCGGTGGACACCAGCGCATCCAACGTCCGGTGGAACATGACGCCCACGGCAGGAGCGAACATCCTCGGCGGTTCGACCCTTGGCGGGAACTGGTGGCACGATTACCCGGGCCACGATGATGACGGGGATGGTCTCGGCGACGTGTTCACGCCATGGGACCTCGGGGATCACCACCCGCTCACCAATGCGATCCCCTTGGCCGACTTCACGTACACGCCGGCGAACCCGACCACGCAGGACGTGGTGCAGTTCACGGACACGACATCGGACGGGAACGACGACCTGGTGGCCTGGACGTGGAATTTCGGGGACGGCACCACCAGCACGGACCAGCACCCGAGCCACACGTTCACGGAGAATGGCGACCACTGGGTGACCCTCACCGTCCACGATGCGGAGGGCGCGAACGGCACGCGCACGCGTCAGGTGACCGTATCGAACGTGGGCCCCACCGTGGACTTCACGTGGTCGCCGGAATCCCCCATGCGGAACCGGACAGTCCACTTCGTTCCGGACGCGGACGATGTGGACGGCCGCATCGTGAAGTGGGACTGGTCCTTCGGTGACGGGGGCGCCTCATCCCTGTTCCGTCCCGGCCACACCTACACGGCGGGCGGCCCATTCCTCGTCCGCCTGACCGTGACCGACGATGATGGCGCAACCGCCACCCGGACCCACGTTCTTGAGGTCGTGAATGCCCCGCCGGAAGCGTCGTTCATCTTTGCCCCGGAATCGCCGGTGACCGGCGAGGAGGTCGCGTTCACCGACGGCTCCACGGATGTCGACGGATCGATCGTGGGTTGGCAGTGGTCCTTCGGGGACGGCGCGGTGAGTGCCGACCAGCACCCGAACCACACGTTCGCGGTGCCCGGCCACTACACGGTGCAGCTTACGGTCACGGACAACGACGGCGCGACCGGCTCGGCGGCAAAGGTCATCTTCGCCGGCAACCGCGGCCCCGTCGCCGCGTTCGGCTGGGACCCCGAATACCCGCGACCCGATGAATCGGTGTCGTTCACGGACCACTCCACGGACCCGGATGGCTCCATTGTCGCGTGGGCCTGGGACTTCGGGGACGGCGGCACGAGCACGGACCAACATCCGTTCCATGCATTCGAGGCCCACGGCGCCTACGTGGTCACCTTGAGGGTCACGGACGATGAGGGCGCAGACGCCTCGGTCATCCGCGTGGTTGAAGTCCGCGACCTCCCGGGGGCCCCGCGGAACCTCACGGCTGCCCTTGATCCGGGAGCAGATGCGCTCACGGGAGTCACCCTCGAGTGGGAGCCCGCGAATGACGACGGCGGTGCGGCCGTGTCGCACTACATCGTATACGGGCTCGATGCCAACGGGACCGCGTTCCCCATCATGGAAGCGTCGAACACGACGGCGCGCGTGACGTTGCCGGCTGCGCCGGCGTGCACGTACGTGGTGACGGCGGTGAACGTCGTGGGCGAAGGGCCGCAGTCGGACATGGCGCGCGCGATCCCCCTGCCCGGCGAAGCCGATCCCGTGGTCGCCATCGGCGAAGACCTGTGTCGGGACGTCATGGCGACAATGGCAGGGGACGTGCCCGGTGCATGGCCGGACGGCGGCGGTCCCCCCGGGTCGAGCGACGTGGGCACCCTCGACATTTCGGCTGCACGCGCGGACCCCTTGGCCGCGAGCCCGCCTCGTCCGCCGATCGACATCCGGTTCGCGCTCCTTCCGTGAACGCGTTGGCGTAGGGCGGCGTGGGCGTTTCCGCCTCTCGCCCGCCGCGTGCTGACAAGGCCAGCGCCAGGAACAGGATTTGCGAGGGGACTTGGCAGTCCCCCGCGACGGACAGCGGATCAGGGGCCAGTCGCCGCATCGGCTTGGGCGTCCGCGTTCGGCCCACCCAATCGCGCGGAACCTTCGCCGCTCACGCAAACCGGCACGCCGCAACCCCGTTCGGCCCGCTCATGAGGTCCGCCTCGTCCACGGGCGCGACCTTCTCGAAGAGCCTCACCTGCAGCCATCCGCCGTCGAGGTACTGGACCCACCATTGACCGCGCGTCTCGTACCGTGGAATCGATTCGTGCTCGCGGGTCACGATCCAATCCGCATTCCAGCACGCGGGGTTCCCCTGCCCGCAGCCCATGCGCGTGATGTCGGCGGCGGGCGTCGGCAGGTACGGGTAGAGGCTGTACTTCGTGATCCAGCAGTCGACCGTGATCGTGTCGCCTTCGTCCATCTCTTCGGCCAAGGTTGCTGCCGCGCGGAATTCGGGGTACTGGATCGGACCTGCGAGGACGGCGGCGCCCACAACAGCGCTGACGGCGATGAAGGATGCCATGCGCAGCTGGAATCGGGGGCGGCTCCAGTCCGCGTGACGTGCGACGACCCAGAGAAGGGGGAGGTACGCAATGATGACGTATCGGTGATGGTCGAGCCAGAACAACCCGTCGTGGCCGCGGGTGCGGAACTCGTACGTCCAGAAGATGACGCTCATGACCCAGCCGAGGATGAAGACGAGGAAGATCGAGAGCCAGTGGGCGCTCTCGTGCTCGTCCCGGATGCGCTTGAGCCCCCGCCTGAGTTCCGGCGCGAAGAAGGATGCGTAGAGGGCGAAGAGGAGGAAGAACAGGGGAATCTTCCAGAGGGCCCCCGTGAGTGCGCGGTCCAGGTGTTCACCCGCATACTGCATGGTGAACTGGGTGTAGGAGGAGGTCTGCCAGTTCGGCCATCCGAAGAGTCGCACGTTCCGGGCGGCCCACGCGACGAACACGGTGCCGAAGAGGGCGATCGCGCCCAG
>JBFILE010000054.1:0-15402 GCA_041599855.1 Thermoplasmatota archaeon | reverse complement strand
TTCGTGGGAGCGGACCTTGCGGCCCTTGCGAAGGAAGGCGCCATGAAGGCCCTGCGCCGCTACCTCCCGGAGATCGATCTGGATCAGCCGATCCCGACCGAGATCCTCGAGAAGATGGTCATCACGATGGATGACTTCAAGGACGCGCACCGGGAGATCGAACCCAGCGCCCTCCGCGAAGTCCTCATCGAGGTCCCCCGCGTCACGTGGGACGAGGTCGGTGGCCTCGCAGACCTGAAGCAACAGCTCAGGGAAGCCGTGGAATGGCCCCTGAACTTCCCCGAGGCGTTTGTCCGCATGGGTGTGAAACCGCCGCGCGGCATCCTCCTCTACGGGCCCCCGGGCACCGGGAAGACGCTCCTTGCGAAGGCGGTTGCGAACGAGTCCAAGGCGAACTTCATCTCGGTGAAGGGTCCGGAAGTCCTCTCCAAGTGGGTGGGCGAATCCGAGAAGGCGGTCCGTGAGATCTTCAAGAAGGCGAAGCAGGCCGCGCCCAGCATCGTCTTCCTGGACGAAATCGATTCCATTGCGCCCCGCCGCGCCATGGGCTCCTCCGACTCCCACGTCACGGAGCGCATGGTGAACCAGCTCCTCACCTCGATCGACGGCATGGAAGCCATGGAAGGCGTGGTCGTCATCGGCGCCACGAACCGGCCCGACATCATCGACCCCGCGCTCCTGCGTGCCGGTCGTTTCGACCGCCTCCTGCAGGCCCCTGCCCCCGAGACGGATGCGCGCCGCAAGATCCTCGAGATCCACGCGAAGACCATGCCCCTCAAGGACGTGGACATGGACGTCCTCGCGGAACGCACGAAGGGCTACGTGGGTGCCGACATCCAGAGCCTGTGCCGGGAAGCCGGCATCCTCGCCCTGCGTGAGAACATGGATGCGGAGATCGTGACCATGGAGCACTTCGAGAAGGCCCTCGGGACCGTGCGCCCCAGTGTGGATGAAGCCACGACGAGCTACTACAACCGCATCGCGGAAGAGCTCGAAGGCGGCATCACCCGCCGCCAGAAGAAGGACCTCCAGAAGGGCGTCGAATACATCTGAGACCGGACGGGGTGGGCGCGAAGGCGTCCACCCCCCGGGCCGGGTGCCCATTTTTTTTCCTTGTTTCCGACCGCCGGCAGGCAGACCGCGGGGCCGGCGCGCGGAACGGTCCTCATGCCCCTCGCAGGAATCGCGCCACGTACACGCCGGCAGCACGCGTGCGGAGCCCGGACCCTCTCCACGCATCCGCGTCGCAGCCGGAACCAGCGGGGATCATGCGCCCTCTGCCCGGATACCAGCCGGCCCCGGAGCGCCGGCGCAAGACGCGTCGCCCGCGATCGGTGTCCGCCATCGCGGCGGGCCCCCCTTGCCGGTGCCCCCTTGGTGTGCATGCTTGTCCGGCGCGCGGGCCTTCAGCGCTTCCGTGCCCGCCATGCGATTGCGAGCGCCGCAAGGAAGCCAAGGACAACGATGGCCCCGGGCCCCGGAATGCCCTTTGCATCCTCGGCGCCGCCGGCGGCTGCCTTCGCCGATTCCGCCGGATCCCAGATGTCCAGGGTTCCGGGTTCGGCGCCACCGACTTCCACGAGGTACGTTCCCGCGGTGTCGAAGACGACGGTGAATGCGAGCGTTGCTCCGGCTCCCGGCTCAAGGTGGACCGCACGCGTGTCATTCGTGACACCATCGATGCGGAGCGGCACCTCGAGTTCGCGGGGCGCGCGCCCTTCGTTCGTCACGCGAACCTGGATGCCCACGGATTCGCCCACCTGCGCTGCCGCCGGGTCGAGCAGGACCGGCCCCCAGACCAGTCGGGGATCCGATTCGATGGTGAACGAACGGGTCGCGTTCGCCACGTTCCCGCCCACATCCGTGGCCTCCACCAGGATGCGGTGGTCGCCCGCAGGCATGGAGTCGTTGGTGCGCCATGTGACACGGCCACCGTTGATCTGAACGCCGGCCGTCACATCCCGACCGTCGAGGAGCACCCGGATGCCGTTCTTCCCTACACCGAAATCGTCGGTTACACGGGCCATGAACACGAAACCGCCGTCGCCCGCGAGCACGTCGCCTTCGCCCGGGGATTCGATTTCGACACGCGGCGGCGTCCGATCGTCGGCGGCCGAAACCGTGACCGTGAGTGTCGCCGATTCCGGGCCGACCCCTGCCTCGTTCTCGGCGGCAAGGCGGAATCGCTTCAGCCCGGGACCGTCCACGGCCATGCTGTGGTTCGTGCCGATGATGCCGCGCGCCACTTCATCGGATCGCCCATCTTCGTCCACCCGGTACAGCACGTACGTGACCGCGTCCGAGCCGCCCCTGTCCGCGAGGCCCAACCATTCGAGGTGGATCCGGCCGTCACGGACGTTGCCTGACCCCCACGCCGGGGCTCCGGGAAGCGCAACGAGCGCCACGACCACTTCCCCGGAAGGCGCACTCTCCCCCATCGCATTCACCGCAGTCACCATGTAGCGGTACCGGCGGCCGGGTTCGCTGGTGTTGTCAAGGTAGGTTGTCGCATTCTCGACTTCCGCGATGCGCACGAAGTCCGGCCGACGGTCATCGGACCGGTAGAGGCGGTAGCGGTCCACTGGGCTCCCCCCATCCTCCTCGGGGCCCCGCCATGAAAGCCTGGCGACCCCGTCCAGGGCGGCTCCGGCGAGATGCGTCGGTGAACCCGGACCCACGGCGGGTGTGGCGTTGACCGGCTCGGACCGCGGCCCCATGCCGGCACTCGTGACCGCAGCGACCGCAACGTGGAGCGGAACGCCGTTCGTCAGGTTCGTCAGGATTCGTGCCTCCGCGTTGATGAGTCCGCCCCGCGCGTCCAGACGGTCCGCGGTCGCGCCCGTGAACACCCGGTATCCGAGGACGGGATTCCCCGCGTCATCCTCCGGTGCGCGCCACGAGACGAGGATGAAGCCGTCGCCGGGGTCCGCGGTCACGTTCCGGGGCTCCGACAACGGGCGGTGGACCCGGACCGTGACCCAGTCGTGGAATTCCCGACCATCCAACGTGGTCGCGTGGAGCGCAGCCACGTACGTTCCCTTGGCCGTGTAGGTGTGGACGGGACGATGGGGCGTCGCAGAGCGCACCTCGGATGTGTTGCCGTCGCCGAACTCCCAGAACTGGCGGACGATGCGTTCCCCGCTGTAGCGCGTTGTCAGGACCGTATCGAGGAAGGAAACCGGAACGGTCTCCAGGGTGTCCTTGTCGAGGCCCGCGTCCACGATGAGGTTGCGTGGCGAAGCCCCCGTTGCCGTGGGATCACGAACGCTCGCGGACCGGACGGCGGTTGCGTTGATGCCCCAGATGACATTGTCATTGGACCCTTGCCCCACCTGCACGGCCACGGACGCATTCGGAGCCTGCACGTTGCGCACGGTGTTGAGGGCGGAAGCGGTGAGACGAACCCCTTCGTCCGCTCCGACAGCCACCAGGTTTTCCACGGTCGAGGACAATGTGGAGTCCAGTTCGATGCCGCGGACGGCGTCCGTGGTACGCGCGCCTTCGATCCGGAGATTCGCGGACTTGTGGGCGAAGATCCCGCGCGCCCCGCCAGCCGTGACGGGCGCGTCGATCGTGACGTAGCTCGACTTGTACACCATGACCTGTCCCACGTTCGTCATCCTCGGGGCGGAGGCAACGATGCCGGGAAGATGGATCGACGCGGTTTCATTCCCGGCGATATGGGTGTACCAATGCATGGGCACGCCGTCGACCCGGTTCGACCCGTCGATGGCATTGTCGTAGGACGCGGCGTCGTCGAAATGGAATCCTATTCCTTCCCGATGCCGTTCGACCGTGTTGTTCTCGAAGAGCACCCGCGAGCTGGCCTTGAGGCGGATGGCGATGGCCTCGTCGATGAATCGATTCGCGAGGACGAGGGTCCCCGCGGCGGCGGATTCAAGGGACAACCCCCGCACGCCGTTGGCCTGGAAATCGTTGCGTTCGATGGCGAGCCCGGGAACGCTGGACACGTCGAGGCCGGATCTGCCGTTGGTGCGGAGCGTATTTCCCGTGAACGCGAGGCGTCCGCCGCCGGTTGCGAGGATCCCGTGGTTCGCGTTCGTTTCCGCGGAGGACAGGTGGACGGTGGTGTTCGAGGACCGGTACAGGAGGATACCGTCGCCGAGGCCGTTCGCCACGGTGGCATTGACAAGGCGCACATGGTTCGAGACGCCGATCATGATCTGTGCGACATTCGTGACGCCCCGCTGGACGGATGTGAGGTTCGCCAGGACAAGGGGGGTTTCGGCCGTGCCGGTGATGTTCCAGTACCAGTGGACGGGATGGCCGTTCACGGTGTTGTTGGCCGTGATCCGGTTCGCATACGAGGGCGCGTCCTTGAATGACCATGCGACTTCGGCGCCATCCACGGTGATCGCGTTCGCGTCCATGAAGCCGCCACTCGTGGTCTGCAGGAGGACATTCGCGTCGTGGCGTCCGATGCTGTTGTTCACAAGGTGGGGCGCCACCGTCCGGTCGAGATGGATGCCGTGACGGCCGTTCGCGAGGACCGTGTTGTTGCTCAGCCTGAGGATCGATGCCAAGGGTGCGGACACCCCTGTGGCGGTGTTCCCGTGGATCAGGTTCGTGTCGAGGGTCGTGTCGGTGGACCGGGTGATGGCGACCCCGTCCCGCCCGTTGGATCCGAGAAGGGACTGGCCGAGGGATGTCCGCTCGGATTCGTCCACGTGGGCGCCGTTCCCGAAGTTGCCCTTGATGGTGCCGCGGGCGACCGCCACGTCCCGGCTCTTCCGGATCACGAGACCGTCCGCCACGTTCCGTTCCAGCCGGATGTCGGCGACGGTCACGTTCTGGCTTTCGAGCACAAGGATCCCGTCCTTGAGCCCGTCAAGGGCCGTTGCGTTGGTGATGGTGATGTTGCGGCTCCGGTACACGATCATCTGCGCGACATTCGTGACGCCGGCGGCGCCGACCGTCGGTGCATCCACCCGCACGGGCTGGTTCCGTGACCCGTTGACCTCCACGTACCAGCGCACGGGTTCACCGGCAACAAGGTTCGTCTCATCCACGTGGTTCAGGTAGCTCGCGATCCCCGAGAGGTGGAAACCCACTTCGCCCGGAGCAAGTGCAATGTCATTCGACGTGAACCAGCCGCGGCTCGATCCTTCAAGCATCACATGACGGGGCTGTTCGGCGAACCGGTTGTTCGCCACGCGGGCGCGGTCCGCACCCGCAAGCTGCAGGCCACCCCCCGCGTTGGCGCGGAACGTGGTGTCGGACACAGCGATCCCGGGGCCGGATGCGCGGATGCCGCCGCCCCCGTTGGATGCGAACTGCACGAAACGAACCGAGGCATTCATCGAGGTCCGGTCCACGACGAGGCCGTGCTGGGTGTTCTCGATGATGCGGCTGTCCACGATCGTCATGTTCCGTGACCGCGTCACCCGGGCACCGTCCGCGGTGTTCCCGGAGAAGGTGACGTTCGCCACCCTCGTGTTGGGCGAATCCTGGACGAGGAGCCCGGCCACGGTGTTCAGCCGGGAGGTCAGGTTCGCCACGGTCACGTTCGAGCTTTCGAGAAGGGCGATCCCGGCGCCCTTGTGGCTCCCGAGCGCGCCGCCGACCACCGTGACGTGGTCGGACTCATGGACGACGATGCCGTCCCGGATGCCGCTCCAGATCTGCGGCCGGATGACTTCGACGTGGACGGATCCATGGATCATGAGCTGGGCGACATTCGTCATGCCGGTGACGCGGACCCCGGGGTCCTCGATCCGGACCGGTTGCCGAGGCGTGCCGGTGAGTCCGTGGAACCATTGGAGGGATTCGTCATTCACGGTGTTGGTTCCCGGGAGGTGGTTGACGTAGGATGCGGTGTCCGCGAAATGCCAGGCCACCTGCCCGCTTCCCGCAAGATGCACGCGGTTCTCGTCGAATGTCGTGTTCGTCGACTTCTCCAGTCGAACGGCGATGGTGTTGTTGGCGAACGTGTTCCTGCGGACGGACAGGTTCCCATCCCAGTCATCCATGACGAGTGCCGCCGCACGATGTGCCTCGAACGTGTTCGCGTCGATCATCGCATGACCCGGGCCGTGGAGGCCCACGCCCGCCTTGCGGTTCCCGTCGAACCGGTTGCCGAAGATCATGACGGAGCTGTCCTTGTCCGCCTCGACACCGTACTGTGCATGGCCGGCAACATCGTTGCCGTCCACCCGCACATCCCGGCCACGGATGACCTGCACACCCCATCCCCCGGTCTGCAGCGTGTTGTTCTCCACGCGTACACGTTCCACATCCTCGAGGTGGATGGTCGCCTTCGCGTTCCGGTCGAATTCCCCGTGGTGCACGTGGATGTCGCGCGAGTCCAGGATGAGGATGCCGGCGGCGGCGCCGTTGCGGATGACGGGCGCGTCCACGGTCACGTTCCGCGAATCGATGACTGCGAGTTGCGCGATGTTCGTGATGCCGGCAAGGTCCACGACGGAGTCGCGGAGGAGGAGCGGCGACTCCCGTGTGGCAATGACGTTCGTCGCCCACTGCATGGGTCGGTAATTCACCCGGTTCGACGGCGGGATGTCGTTGCGGTACGACGCGGGATCCCGGAAGAAGAACCCGGTGCCGCCCGCACTGATGGAGAGGTTGTTGTGGCCGAAGGTGTTGCCCGCCGAGTTCCTGAGGTCGATGTCATGGTCGTTGATGGAGACCACGTTCGCTTCGACCCGGTTGCCGGATGATTCCTCAAGGGCGATTCCGATGGCACTGGACTTGATCACGTTGCCACGGAGGGTGACCTCGCGCGCGTTGGTGAGTCGGATGCCGGCGTTGTGGTTTTCGAGGGTGATGCCTTCCACCGTGATGTTGCGCACATTGACGAGGCGCACCCCGTCGGCGGCCCGGAGGCCCCCGAGGACCTCCATGTTGCGCAGGATGAGGTGGGCCCGCGTGCCTTCCACGGAGATGGCGGGACCCGCATCGGCGCGGAGGATCAGCCCGGTCACGACATATGGCGCATCGGGGGTCCCATCCCCGGACCAGCCTTCCTGGGCGGCCACCTGTGCCAGCGCATCATCGCCGACGATGACCACGCGCGTGAGTCCCGTTGCCGCGCCCGCGGGAGCGGGGACCGATGCGGCAAGAAGGATGACGAGGAGAAGAACCGCGCGCATGGGACGTGCAAGGACCGGGGTGGGCGGGCGGCCCATGGACGTTCCTGCGACGCGCCGCACGGTGGCGTCCGTGGCGGGTCCGCGATGAGGCGTGGACATGAGCAATCGGGGATTCTCGGTTTGTCCAGGTACATGACGATGGCTGCCGGGGAAGTTCTCCCGGTGCCCGTTTCGGGAGTCGCCCGTGGTGTCGCGAACAAGCGTCCGCGCCCCGTGATGGAATCCCCCGCGCCGCCGCCGCTCACCGCAGCTCGGACACCATGCCGCCATCGACCGTGACCATCGTACCCGTCACGTACCGGGCACCGGTTGCGAGCCACTCGATGACCTCCGCCACCTCATCCACCTCGGCGACCCGCTTCATCGGGATGCCGCGGGAGACCTGCTTCTGGAACGCCGGGTCCAGGATGAAGCCCCCGCCGAACCCGGTCGCCGTCCACCCGGGCGCGACGGCGTTCACCTGCACGTGGGGCGCGTACAGCTGCGCGAGTTGGCGTGTGAGGTGCAGCAGCCCGCTCTTCGTCAGGGAATACAGGGGCGCATCGGTAAGCGCGTACATGCCGGCGACGCTTGCCACGTTCACGATGCGTCCGCCCTCGCCCCGTTCCTTCATGGCCCGCGCCATGCGCGAGGCAAGGACGAGGGGCGCGCGCAGGTTCGCATTCACGACACGATCCCAATCGCCCAGGTGGTCGAGGAGGTCGGCGTCCGAGGTCGTCTTGTCGATCGGGGTTTCGATGACGGCCGCGTTGTTGACAAGGATGTCCACGCGACCGTTCCACGCGAGCGCCGCATCCGCGAGCGCATCGGCGTCCCCGCGTTCGGTGAGATCTGCCTTGAGTGTGGTCGCCTCGACGCCGTGGTCCGCCGCGACGGATGCAGCGAGCGCTTCGGCGTCGCTCGCCGAGTGGGCGTAGTGGATGATCATGTGGTGCCCTTGTGCGGCAAGGCGCTCGACGGTCCGGCGGCCGATCCCGGTGGCGCCGCCCGTGACGCATGCGACGCGCCCCGTTGCCTCGTTCATGAGGTCCGCATGGCGGGCGCCCGGGAAAGGCCTTCGATCGCGGGCGGTGCGTAGCAGTCGAGGAACGCCAGGGTCCGCCCCGTGGTGAAGACGGCCTGGGAACCCCGCAGCGGCGTCCCGATCCCGGGTTGATCGTAGCAGACGATGGCCTCCCGGGACGCAGCATCGATGGGGACGCCGCCTACCGCGAACCTCGATTGCTTCGGGAGCTCGTACACGGAGTCGAGCGGGATGGTCGGATTCTCGTGGATGAGGTCCTCATGGTCCGATGTCACGTGGAGATCGTACGTGCCGCGCATGGCGATCGTCCACGTGCGGAGCGCAACCCCCTCTGCGTTGTAGACGTAGCGATCGTACACGGGACCCTCATTCCCCAGGTTCGTGCTGAAGGCGGTTCCTTCCGCCGCCAGGAAGACGAGGCCGATCTGGCTCGACGCGATGACCAGTGCTCCCGCGAGCACGAGTTTCCCGGGGTGGCGGCCCAGGATGCGTCGCGTGCGTCGCTCGCTGTCGTGGGTGAACACCCACGCCACCATGAGGCTGGCCGCGACCACGAGGCAGATGGCGAACAACCGGTTGCTGTCGAGTTGCGTCGGCGCGATGAACCCGGCGGCGGTCACGCCGAGGGCCGCGGTCTGGACGGTGAACAGGCGGAACTCGGGCGCGGGCGCGCGGCGCGCCATGATGCGGCGCAGGACCACCCACCAGCCGGCGACGATGGCGAGCGCGAGGAGCAGGAGGGAGATGCGGATGCTCCAGTAGCCGATGCCGGACCCGGCACCCAGGGTGCCCCGCACCGTTTCGCCGCGTTCGTCCTGGACGTACCTGCCGGACAGGATGGCGAGGATCCGTTCGAACGGGGCCTTGAACGAGGTTTCGAGGACGGCTGCCACGTACGGCATGGCGCGGTACCAGACGGCGTACACGGCCAACCCGAATGCCACGGGCGCGCCGAGTTTCACGGTGCGGCGGTGGGCGAGGCTGAGCCCGCGGCTGCGCCAGTATCGCTCGTACGCCGTTTCGAGGGTCCACGCCATTGCGAGGATGAGGAGGATCAGGATGCTTGACGTGTAGTGGGTGAGGACGAGGGCCACCACGACGAGGCTCACGAACACATAGGTCCGGGTCTCGCCCCGTGGAAGAGCCAGGGTCGCATAGAGGAGGAACCCGGTGAGGAGGATCGAGATGGAGGCCTTGGCGATCTGGGCCGTGGATTCCCAGAACGAGAGGAGCGAGACCGCAACGAACACGGCCGCGAACGCATGTCGGGTCCCGACGGCCCGCTCGAAGGTCAAGGTGAGGGGGATGACCACGAGGGCCAGGAGGACGGGATAGACGTACTTCAGGATCGTGAATGTCGAAACACTCGCCAGATCCGCGATCATCCGCGTCCCGACCATGAGCCATACGGAACTGTAGCTGATCTCCTGGAACGCGAGGGGAGCCCACCGCGCGTGTTCGCCGAGGAATGACAATGCCCGGAACTCGCGGTGGATGTCGCTTCCCATGAGGAAGTCGGTGCGCGCCGTGAATCCTGCGACGGCGTACACGGCCCAGGACACGAGGAACGCCACACGGAGGTTCCGGGAGGCCTCTGGCCGCATGTACAACCAGGCGAACAGCGCGAGGTAGAGGAGGATTGCGAGGACCTGGAAACTCGGATCCCCGGTGCGATCGAGGGTGACGATCCCGAGTAGCCCGACGAGGCTGGCAAGGACGATGATGCTGGTTCCGAAGACCGGGTCATTGATGAGCGCGGGGATGGCCCGAAGGAGACCCGGCGGCCGGGGCGGAGCCGGGGATGCGGGTGACGGTGCCCCTGCGGTCGTCGCGGGAGATGTCGGGGAGGGCGTTCCGCGCCCGGAAGGGGGCGGCGACATGGGCAACAACGGGGCCGCCGACGATGGCAGGGACGGCGGCCTCGTCGCGTCGGCAGTCATGTTGTCATCACCCGCCCTCCGCGCCGGATCGCTTGAGGAATCCCGGGATCATCGCGTCCTTCAATTGGCGGATCTCGCCGGCGCCGATTTCGCCGATGGCAACGAGGAAGGCCACGAACATCACGACAACGATGCTGCCCGAGAAGGTGGCGCGCAGGAATGGCCCCCATTCCGGGACGAAGCCGAGGAAGACGGCTCCGGCCGCAGCACCCACGGCGCCGGATGCCACGATCCGCCCGGCGGACGCCCATGGCACCCTCCACCGGATGGGTGAGCCCGGGTGCACGCCCATCAGGATGGGGTAGCACCAGAAGGTGACGCATGTGGCCACGGCGGCGCCCGTCAACCCGAGCCGGGGCACGAGAACGATCGCAAGGATGAGGTTCATCGCCGCACAGATTCCGAGCACCCGCAGCACGGCCCCGGTCTTGCGTTGGATCTCGAAGCGCGCGTTGCCGAAGACGCCGAGGTTCCAGCCGATGATGCCGAGAACGAGCCACGGCACGATGACCCAGCCCCCGTGGAATTCTTCGCCGAGAAGGACGCGGGTCGCGTCCCTCGCCCCGATCGATACGGCGACGCCGAGGGGAACCGCAAACAGCAGGAAGTAGCGAGTGAACCGGGTCATGGCGGCTTCCGCTTCATCGGGTCCCGATTCCTCCCCCGCGCGCATCAGGATCGGCCGCGCCGCAAACAGGACGGGCAGGAGGGCGATCGAGACGAGCTCCGGGAGTACCTGGTAGTTCGCATGAAAGATGCCGACGCCGGTGCTTCCTTGGAAGAATTGGAGCGTGAATCGAATCGTCGTTGCGAAGAACACCGTGCCGAAGATCCAGCCCGCCATCGGGAATCCGTAGAGGAGGGCGGACCACACGTAGGCCCCCCAACCCGGCGACGGAATGGGAATCCGCAGGAGACCGGCGCGCTTGAGCGCGAACGGGAGCGGAACCACGAGGGACAGGAGGAGGGCCACCAGGAGCGCCGTCACGTCGGCCCGCCAGAGGAACAGGAGCCCGAGGCCCGATCCGAGGACGACGAGGGCCCGCATGGCTTCCGTGATGGAGTACGTCCACGACTCGCACCTTGCGGTAAGCAGGTACTGGGCGTTGTGGTAGAGGAGGGATGCGCCGAGGATCACGATCGCCAACGGGAGATGGCTCCGGTATGGCCCGAACCGGTCCCCGAGGACGATGTAGGTGACGAGTCCGAGGCCGACGAAGGCTGCGGCCGTGACGGCCACGGTTGCCGCGTGATGGCGGAAGAACGTCTCCGTGTCGCCGCGATTCTCGTACATGGGGTAGAATCGGATGGCGGTCTGCTCGGTCCAGCCGCCGCCGAGGGAGGCAAGGAAGATGACCACGTACGTGATCAATCCGTAGTGGCCGAGTTCGTCCGGCCCGAGGAGCCGCGTCGCAACGAGAAGCAGGACCAGCCCCACGACGGCGGGCAGGATCCGCGAAGCCGAGTACGCGATGGTGTCTCCGAGGAACTGGCGGTCGCGGGATGTTCCGCCTCCTCCGGTACCCGATGCCGGGGCCGCCCTCCTGCCGTTCTCGGTGTTCGATGTCACGTCCCAATCCCCGTCCGGCCCACTGCCTCCGTCCGATCGCTCGCGGACCACGGCGCGACCGTGCTCCCATGTTGTGGTACAATCGTCGCGGACGACGCCGCGTCTATGGACCCGGAGCGGGCGGCCCCAGCGGCACCCGCGCATCCGTCCACGTTTCCAACTGGCGATAGGGCTCCACGCCGGCACCGTCGCGGTTCAAGGTGTAGGTGAACCGGTAACTGCCCGGTTCCACGGCCGTGAACGACAACCGGTATTCCCACGCGGCCCCCGCCACCAACACGAATGTTTGATTCATGAACGGGCGACGATCGAGGGGCCGGAACACGGGGTCTTCCGGATCCACCCATTCCCCCCTTGTCACATGGACGCGCAGGTCATATGAGGCGTTCACCCATTCATGATTCTCGACGCGGAGACGTACCTCGTTCGTTTCGCCGACGGCCACGTGCAGGGGAAAGGCGGCGATGCCGCCTCCGCGGTCGGTGATGGCAAACGTCGTGTACGCTTCGGGCGCCGGCGTGATGGCAAGGACGACCGTGATGGAGAATGCCACGTTGATGATGGCAATGAGGACAAGCAGGCTCGCGCGCCTCGCAAGCGGCGTGCTGCGCCGGAGGGAGCGGACCGGGGCATCAAAGTCCGGTGTGTTGCGGAGGTCCGCGCCAAGACCTGCACGCCGCACGGCGGTCACGGCAAGGCACGCGAAGACGAAAGCCGAGTAGGTCACGATCACGGCCCCGACCGTGATCCCGATGGACGAGAAGTTGACGATAAGACCGAGAACCGGCACAAGGGCGACGCTTGCACCGATGGCGAGGCCGATGCGTTCGAGGCCGCGGAACCCGCTCTTGCGCACCTCACCTCGAAGGACGAAGCGACGCTTTTCGGGGAAGAGGGCGGCCATGAGCGCGTACCCGGGGAAGAACAGCAGGTAGACAAGGCCGAGGATCCGACGCGCAAGGGATTCCGGGGACACCTGCACCAGAATGATGAGGGCAATGGTGACTCCCGCAACCAGGACCAGGTCCGTGTAGGGGCCGCTCGCCGACACCTGGTTCCGATCCCGCAGCGTTGGTCCCGATGACACCACGGCCCGCGCGGGACCATCGCAGAAAGCGGTTTGTGGTGCAAGAGTCGCATGGAACGCGCATGCGTTCTCCGCGGCAGGAACCACGGACTGCGTTGAACCGGGATCCGGAGGATCACCTTCCGGGTCTGCCGCCCGCCCCATCGGCAGCCCGTCCCCGCGACCGACGCTCGGCGATTCCGTGTGGGTCATGCACCAACAATGGCACGTCGGATCCCATCGTTCCATGGTGCCGGCCGCGTGGACGGCCCCAGGAATCCGGACCCCGCGAAGGGGGCGGAAGGAGGAAGCAGCCTTGCCCGATCAACCCACTGTCGTCATTGAGGAAGCCGCGGAGATCAAGGAACTCGGAAAATGGGCCGATTCGACGCGCGATCCGTTCATCCTTCCCGCGTTCCTTGAAGGGAGTCGCCACCATGGGCCCGGCGGCGCCACCATCGTCCTCCTTGAGGCAACCAGCCCCGACGGCGGGCACGCCCGCTGGGGCGTCATCGAGCGCACGAAGCTGGGCCAGCGGGGGGCCTTCGCGTGGGCGGCGCCCGAGTTCCGCGGCGGCGACCGGCAAGCCATGTGGAATGCACTCCTCAAGGCCCTGGACCGCCGCGGGAACATCATGCTCCGCATGAAGGCGAGCGTGAGCCTCCGCATGGGCGTCGAGGATGCGGACGCCGTGGTGCATGCGGGCAAGGAGGCGAAGTGGGTGGTGAAACCATCCGCGGTCGCGACATATTCCCTCGACCTCACGCGGGCGGGAGACAAGGCCTTCGGGGACATGCACCCGTCCCACCGTCGCAAGATCAAGTCCGCGCGGAAGGCAGGCCTTGAACTGATCCGCGTACCGGACGACCGCTTGGACGAGGTGGTTGCCGTGTCGAACACCACGTACGAGGCGCGGGGACTCGAACCGCCGCGGGCTGCGTACATCCACGCCCTCCACGCGGTGCCCAGTCACTTCCGGTTCTTCGCGGCCGTGGACCCGGAGGACCGGATGCAGGCGCTCGCCATCGTGGCGATGAACGGGAAGAGCGGCCTCTACCTCCACGGCGGCAGCGGGTCGCGGGATGTGACCGGCAGCGGCAACTTCCTCCACTGGGAAGTGTCGCGCGCCCTTGCGAAGGACGGGTTCACCCGGTACGACCTCGGCGGAATCGAGCTGGACGACGCGGATGACGCCTCGAAGGGCATCCGGGAGTTCAAGGCCGCGTTCGGCGGCCGGCTCGAGAAGTACCCCGCGTTCGACGTGGACTTTGCGCCCTTGAAGAGTCGCATCATCCAAGGTGGGCTTTCGTTCGCGCGGCGGCTCACGGGATGAACATCCGGAGCGGCGAAACGGTGGAGCGATCGAAGCAGAAGACGGGGAATGGGAAACGAGGAACTGGAAACGAATGGCAAAAATGGCGGAGGGCTCGCGGGCCCTCCGCTCATGCGTGGCCGTTCACGGCCACGCGTATGCGTCGCTCACTGCGGACGCGCCGCTTGCACCGGTTGCGGTGAAGCGGATGCTGGACCCGGCGGAGACGTGGACGCTCTTCGCCCACGACCCCCAGGAGGTCTTCGCAAGGGCCACGGGGGCCCCGCCGTCCACACTGGCGCTGACACGGTCCACGGGCTCGTCGGCCGTGACCCGGACTTCAACCCACCAGTTGTTCGCGCCGCCCTTTTCGAAGGAGGCGTCGAGACCACTGGGGGCCGGTTCGGGTTCGGGGACCGGCGGCACCGGTTCCGGCTCGGGCGCGGGTTCGGGCTCGGGCGCGGGCGCGGGGTCCGAAGCGACGGGGGTCGCCGACGGCCACTCATACCCGCCGGACGTTGCCGTCGCCCCGTCTTCTGCTGTGGCGGTGAACCGGACGATGCTCCCCGCCGGTACGTGGAAGCTCTTCGCCCAGGATCCCCAGGAGGTCCGTTCGAGCGCGACCGGCGCTCCGGACCCGACCGTCGCGGCCACCTTGGCGAGTCCGCGGTCCGAGTCGAGTTCCAGTTCGGTCCACCATTCGTTCCCGCGCTTGGGGCGGAAGGTGGGCGCGTAGTCACCCGGGTCCGGCGTCGGTTCCGGTGCAGGCGTCGGTTCCGGTGCAGGCGTCGGTTCGGGCTCCGGTTCCGGTGCAGGCGTCGGCTCAGGCGCCGGCGCGGGCGCCGGGTCCACCGGTGTCGCCGACGGCCAATCGTAGGCCATGTCGGACAACACCCGGTCACCGGCCGCGTTCTCGGCGGCGAACCGGATCACGGTCCCGGAGGGCACGCGGAAGCTCTTTGCCCACGTTCCCCACGAGGTTGCTTCGAGGGCGACCTCATCGCCGCCTTCGAGCAACGCTGAAACCCTGCGCACGTCGTCGCCCTTGACAACGACTTCCACCCACCACATGTTGCCCTTCTTGGGCTCGAAGATGGGCGCGAAATCATCGGGGCCCGGTCCCGGGGCAGGCGTCGGCTCGGGCTCCGGCTCGGGTTCCGGCGTCGGCTCGGGCTCCGGCTCCGGCTCGGGTTCCGGCGTCGGCTCGGGCTCACCCTCGTGCTTCCACACCATGTAGGGGGATGCAAGGAGCGATCCGTCCTCCGCGCGAGCGGTGAAGCGGACCGATGCGCCTTCCGCGATCGCGAAGGATCCTTCCCACGCGGTCGTGGACCCGGCGACTTGTCGGAGGCCTCCCAGTGCG
>JBFILE010000053.1:0-15491 GCA_041599855.1 Thermoplasmatota archaeon | reverse complement strand
GACAGGCGCCATCCGTCGTCGTCATCGGGCGGCAGGGCAGGCACCATCCGCCATCATCGTGGGCACGCCCGCGCCCGCCTTCGTCCGGCCTCACCGGGCAGTCGCATGTGCATCCTGCGTCGCCGGCGCTCGGGGCCGGCGTCCGCCATCATCGTCCGCCCCCGTCAAGTCGGCAGCCGCCGCCGTGAAGCGGGCGCACGGCGCCGGAAGGCAGCGCCCATGCACCATGTTCGACCGGTGTCGCTTCACCCGCGTCCCAGGAACCGCACGAGGTCGTACTTGGTGAGGATTCCCAGTCCGGTCGCCCCACGGACGAGGACAGCGGAATGCACGCGCAGCGCAGCCACGACGCCTTCCAGTGGCGCATCCCCCTCGAACACGGGAAGCGGCTCCTCCATGGACATGCGCGCCGGCTCATCGAGGAGCTTCGGCTCCGCAAGGGCCCGGTGGAGCACGTCGCTCTCGACAAGGGTTCCAGCAACACCAGTGGCCGGATCGACGACCGGAAGCTGGCTGATGCCGTGCTTGTTCATGAGGTCGATGGCTTCCCGGAGGGAGGCGTCGGGTGTCACGCTGACGAGGGGAGTTGCGTCGCCCTTCGCACGGAGGGCCGCGGCCGCCGTCTGCGGGGCATCGAGGTATCCTTGTTCACGCATCCATGCGTCATCGTAGAACTTGCTGATGTAACGCGTGCCGGAATCGGGGAGCAGGATGACGACGACCGCGTCCTCACCGACGGGGTTCTCGCCCAGCCACTTCAGGGCGCCCGCGACGGCGGTGCCCGCGCTTCCGCCGGCGAAGATGCCTTCCTCGCGGGCGAGGCGGCGCGCGGCGACGAAACTCTCCTTGTCGTTCACGGTGACGAAGCCGTCGATGTATTGGAACCACGTGGACTCGGGAATGATGTCCTCGCCGACTCCTTCCACCTTGTACGAATAGGCATGCTCGGGGTGGTATTCCCCGGTCTCCTTGTACTCGCGGAGGATGGATCCCTCGACGTCGACGCCGATGATCTTGACGGCGGGATTCCTCTCCTTCAGGAATTTTCCGACACCGCTGATGGTGCCTCCGGTGCCTGCGCCTGCGAAGAAGTGGGTGATCTTCCCGTCGGTCTGCTCCCAGAGTTCCGGCCCCGTTGATGCGTAGTGGGCTTCCGGGTTCGCCTGGTTCGCGTACTGGTTCGGGTACACGCTGTTGGGCGTTTCCGCCTTCAGCTTCTTCGCCACGGAATAGTAGGAACGGGGATCGTCCGGGGCGACATCCGTCGGGCATACGACGACTTCCGCTCCGAACGCCTTGAGGAGGAGCTGCTTTTCGCGCGCCTGTTTGTCGTTCATGGTGAAGACGCAGCGGTAGCCTTTCAGGGAGGCAGCGAGGGCGAGGCCGACGCCCGTGTTCCCGCTTGTGCCTTCAATGATGGTGCCACCCGGTTTCAGGGCGCCGGACTTTTCCTCAGCCTCGATCATGGCGGGGCCGATGCGGTCCTTGACGCTGCCTCCGGGGTTGAAGAACTCGACCTTGGTGAGGATGAGACCGGGGAGACCATCGGTGAGCCGGTTCAGCTTGACGAGGGGCGTGTCCCCGATCGTGCCGAGGATGGATTCGTGGTAGTGGAGAGGCATGGTGACACCGCTCGGGATGAGGCGTGGGAGCCGGACGTTCGCGAATAAGGGTTTGGGAGTGCGGAGAGGGAGGCGGGAGTTGTGCAGGGTAAAGGCTGCCTGGACCAAGGATGGCGGGGCCGATCGCTGCGGCTTGCGACGATGAGCGGCAGCCCGTGGCGTTCGACCGCCGCGTGGACCCGTTCCGGCGTTCATCGCACGAGGAACCGTTTCCGACCCGACGTCCGAGCCGGCCACGGGGTCTCCGCGCCGAGCGCTGCTTCCTCGCGTCGGATCCGCCTGGACAACGCAACCGTCTGAAGGAGGGCGATCGCGCCTGCCGATGCGAAGCAGCCGAATGCGAGGGCGAGCGCCGGCAGTTCGAGGAAGACTGCCACGTAGTTCGGATGCCGCAGGAACCGGTAGGGTCCGCGGTTGACGAGGGGCGCGTGCGGGAGGGTGACCACGCGCACGGTCCATCGTTCGCCGAGGGTCGTGATGCACCAGTAGCGCAGCACGTTTGCGAGAACGACGACTGCGAGTCCCGCCCACGTCCACCAGCCGATGCCGGTCCATGGGCCGGTGAACCACTCGGCGGCGATGGCGACGAACGCGCCCATCTGGACGAGTACGATGAGGCCGAAACCGTCGTCCGGGTGGATGCGCGCGCCTTTCGCAAGGAGCCCGATGACGTGCCGTCGATTCAGCGCCAGTTCAAGGATCCGCTCCACCCCGAAGGCGGCGTACGTGATGCCGAGGAGGAGGCTGCCGGTGACGGCCACGTGCTCAGCACCCCTCGATGAGGGCGAGTTCGGCGGCGAAGCCGGGTCCGAGGGCCGCAAGGAATGAGGCCTCACCCTGTTTCAATGCGCGGCGTTCCAGGCTTTCCTTCAGGACGAATAGCACGGTGGGACTCGACATGTTGCCCTGGTTGCGGAGGACGGTCGAGGCCGTGTCGAAACAGGCACGCGGCGCCTTCAGCGCAGCGGCATAGGCGTCAATGACCTTGCGACCGCCGGGATGGAAGTCGAGACGCGCGTCCACGCTGACCACGTCGTGCTCCTTGAGGAAGGCGCGGGCAATGGGGGCGAAGTCCCGTTCCACGAGGTCAGGGATGCGGCGGGAGAAGACGACACCGAGGCCGTTCTCCTCCACGTTCCACCCCATGACGTTCTCGCTCCCCGGCCAGAGATGGCTGCCGTGCGCCTTGATGCGACCGAGGGTCGTGGCGCCTTCCAGCTGGTCGCCGCGGACGACGGCGGCGGCGGCTCCGTCGCCGAAGATCACTGCGGCGACAAAAGCGCGGGTGCTCAAGTCATCCAGCATGAACTGGAGACTGCAGAGTTCGAGGGAAACGAGGAGGTATCGCTTGTCCGGGTGCGCCCGCGCAAGGTCCTCCGCGAGGCCGAGTCCGGCCACGCCGCCACCGCAGCCAAGACCCCACACGGGGGTCCGGCTCACGTCGCTCCGCAAGCCGAGGTCGTTGGCGAGCCGCGCGTCGAGGCTTGGGGTGGCGATGCCCGTGGTGCTCACGAAGATGATGCCGTCCACCGCACTCGGCGGGACCCCGGCTTCGTCAAGGGCGCGACGGGCGGCGGCGCCACCGACCTCGCGGGCGACTTCGGCGTACGCGCGGTTCCGCTCCGTCCACCCGCGGGGTTCGAGGAACCAGTCGAGGGGGCGGGCGAAGTTCCGGCCCTCGATTCCCGAGGAGTCGAACACGTCGAGGTATTCGAGGAGTTCGGGGGCCAACTGCTCCAGTTTCTCGGCGGCGAGGTCCCGCACGGCGGATTGGGGGACCCGGTGCTCAGGGACGGCGGTCGCAAGGGATTCGAGGATCGGCATATGCCGTCGTGAGAGGGTGACCCATGCAAGAGGCTTGTGCGTGGCGGGGCCGTTTGCGCCCGATGCGGCCCCACCGCCCGCCCCGGTCGTGAGCGCCGGGAAACCGGCGGCACCCCGGCGGCACGAGGTTGGTCAGAAAACGGGCGGCAGGTAGTCCACATCGACCACCCGCTCCGGCTCCGCGTCGATTCCCTGCTCATGGTCCAGGAATCCCACGATGCGCGCTTCCACCACCACGAGGGCCCCGATGCTGCCGAACCCCTCGGGGAACGCCACGCGGTCGTGGCTTTCAACGACCTATCGTCGATCCGACTGTCCAGATCGTGGAATTTCATCAACCGTCGCGCGCCTCGATCCACACGAAGGAGCCCAACGGGAGAACGTGGCGGTTCCCGGCGACTGCGGTCGCCACCCCTGCATGAGGAGCCCGGAGGCTGCATCGGATTCGGCGCGCGCATCAAGGAACAGGGCTTCCCTCGCCCGGCGTGGCACCGAACGGCACGACCTTGTTTTCGCGATCCACGAATGCGGGACCACCCGCCCCCGTGACAACGCCGTCATCCTCGAAGGTTCCCGCATCGTGTTCGCGAACCGCCAGGGAATGATTCAAGGAATGATCCGCAGCGGAAGTTTGAACGGTCAACGCGAACGCCACGCACAGAAGCACAAGAGGATGGCGAGGATGAGACATTTGCATCACAACTGTTCGGCATGCCCCATTGGCCGTGTCGCTGCGACCGCCCACACGAAGCATGACCAATGGTTACCCGTACATGGCGACCCCCCGCTTCGATGCGGGGATCACCCGACCGGTACCGGCGCGATGGTTGGCGGACACACACGCGTCAATCGCCCGCCTCACGTGTCCCGCTGCAGGTTCCGAGCGGCCTTCGCCGCTGCCGACGACAGCTTCCCGAGGTCGAGGTGCCCGCCTTCGAGCAGTCGTCGCGTTTCCTCGCACGCATTCACGCGCTCGACAATGGATTCCGGGGATTCGAATGCGAGGACCTCCTGGCTGGAGATGCCGCAGTGGGCGAGAGCCACGGCTTCCCGCGCGCTGAGGTCCCGTGAATGCATGAGGTCCGCAACCCCCTGCCACCACCTGATGCGCACGGCATCGATGCCGGTGCGACGCGACATGGTGCGGGCACTTGCATCAAGGAATTGATCCACGTAACGGATGTCGGCGCCGCGAAGCGCCTCCGACTCCTCGGGTGTGACGTCCGGCAGGGTTTCCACGAACGCGTAGTGATCATGGGCCCTGCGACGCCGGAACTCGGACATGCCGAACCATGCGATGCCCACGGTGGCCATGGCCACGGGAAGCAGGACGAAAACGATCCGGAACTCGTGTGCGACCCGGGCAAGACTTGTTGAAAAGAACGACCACGCGAGATCCGCGAACATTCCGGCACCTATGGTGGTCGCAAGAACGATCCGCGGACGCATGCGGGCCGTGAGACCGATGAGGGTCGCAACCAGCGGCCCTGAACCGAGCGCGGGAGCCAACGTGAACAGGATGAGCCCGAACACCCCGCCGCGTTCCACCCGCTCCCGGTGGATGTCGGCGGTGCGCTCGATCGAGTACATGATGCGGCGCAGGAGCGCCCACCGCCGGACATGCCGCAGTCCGGACACGAAAAGCGGAGCCACGATGCAGATGGCGACCAGGTCCTGCAGCGCGGTTGCCGCAAAGAGCAACGCGGCAGGGGGCGCGGGCGGCGGATTCAGACCCGCGAACACGGCGGCCTCGCGACCAGCCACGATGTAGACGAATTGGGTCGTCATGAACTGGCCCGCACGAAGCGGACTCACGATGAATCCCGCGACGATGAGGGCGACGTTCAGCACGGCCAACGCGATTCCGGTCCGGAACAACCGTCCCGTCCACCCGTCGAACAGATTCCCGCCGTGCCGCGGGCGCGCACCCCCGTCGGGCCCGCCGCCACGCGGACGGATCGGGCCTGCGGATGGCGGCGGCGGCAATGGATCTCGCGGCATCACGGGCACGTTCGTCGAAGGGAGCCGCAGATTCCCTAAAACCCCTCGTGCTAGATGTCCCGGGGATCGACCGGCGATCAGGTGCGCCCTTCGATCCATATGACGGGGCGCATCCAGACCCCGGCAAAGGCATTGCCCGGGTCATGGAGGACGGAGGATGCGAGTCCCCAGTTCCCGGCGGCTGCCGGAAGCGTCCCGGACGCCCACTCCTCCGGACCATCGCACGTGAACCGCCACGGCTCCATGCCACTGCCCGCCGGCGGCGTCAGCGCAACCTGCCCGCCGAAGGCGCACCCTGCGGATACGACGACTGCGTCGTAGGACCCGGGAAGGTCCCGGGTCTTCGCATCTGCAGGGTCCGCGAAGGATTCCGACCATTCCGCGCCCTCGTACCATGTGTAGGTGGACGAATGCGCCATTCGCGTGAGGGTCATGTCCGTGTACGTGACACCGCCGATCCGCGAGACGTAACGCGTGACGAACCCGATGCTCGGCGCATACTCCCAGAACACTTCGCCATCCTCCACATCCCGCGAGATGACGAACCCGTCCACGAGCCCTTCCGGGCTCGCCACCGGCCCCGCGCGGGCGGTGACAGTCCCCCGCGCCATCTCCCATGACTTGCCGTCATGCAGGGGAAAATCCAGGCCGTTCCAGCCGCCCGGGTCCTTGTCGCGGGGCACCAGCGCCAGGTTCCGGTCCCGTTCACCGAACCACACGCGTCCCCAGACGATTTCACCGGAAAGGTCGGCTTCGGATGCACCGGCAAACAGGTAGCCGGATGGGCCGGCGGTTGCCACAACCACCGTGATTTCATCCTCCGCGTCGTACAGGTTGTTCTGCCGATACGTCCACGCGGTCCCCGGGACGAGGTCAGGCGCCACAACAGGCAGCGAGCGATTCGACCCGACATCGATATCCACGGCGCCAGCCGGCGGCGGACGCATGGTGCCTGCCGAAGGTTCGGCGGCATCCGTGACGCAGCCGCTCCATGGGCCACCCAGCAGGGTGACCATGAGGACGGTCGTGGTGAGCGCGCGCGGACGAAAGCGACCCGGCATCCGGAAGGTGGCCACGGCGGCCCACCCGTGCCGGACGCCAATGGATTTGCCGTGGTGGGCCCGAATCGTGGCCCGCTCCGGCTCACGCAACAAGCCGTTCCACAAGGTCCGGCTGCTCGCGCTCGCAGAACACGCACTTCAGGAGCGCCGGGTCCCGGGTGACGACCGCGTACAGACTGGGCTCAGGCTCGAAGTTCGTGATGCAGTTGGGGTTCCCGCACGCGGCAAGGCCCGTGACCTCATCCGGAAGGGACACGGTGTGCTTCTCCGCGACATCGTACTCGCGCACGATGTTGATACGGGCGCGGGGCGCGATGAGGGCGATCTTGTTGAGTTCGCCGGCATCCAGTTCCCGGTCCTCGATCTTCACGATGTCCTTGCGGCCGGACATGCTGGACGGCACGTTCATCGCGGCCGTCACGGTGCTCGACGCCCCGCGGCGGGGAAGGCCGAGGATGCGCAGGACCTTCACGGCCATGCCGGGCTCGATGTGGTCGATGACGGTGCCGTTGCGGATGGGTTGGACCTTGAGTTCCTTCATGTTCGTCACCTACCGTCTAACTCGTGAGTCCCAGGTGGAGCGCAAGAAGCGCCATGCGGACCGGGACGCCGTTTGCGGCCTGCTGGAAGTATTTCGCGTGGACGGTGTCATCGACCTCGGGGTCGATCTCGCCCACACGGGGAAGGGGATGCAGCACGATGAGGGACCGCTTCGCCTTCGAGAGGACATCCGTCGTGAGCCGGTACACGCCCTGCACCTTCACGTAGTCCGCCTCGTCCGGGAACCGTTCCTTCTGGATGCGCGTCATGTAGAGGACATCCGCCTCGGCGACGGCTTCCTCGAGGGAATCCGTGGTCTTGATCTTCGCACCCATCTTCTCAAGGTCCGCAAGGACATCCTTCGGCATGCGAAGGGGCTTGGGGGCAACGAGGATCATCTCGCAGCCGAACCGGGCGAGGGCGTGGGCGAGGCTGTGCACGGTGCGGCCGTAGCGCAGGTCACCGACGAGGGCGATCTTGTTGCCTTCGAGGCGGCCCTTCGATTGGCGGATCGTGAACAGATCCAGCAGGGTCTGGGTCGGGTGCTGCCCCGCGCCGTCGCCCGCGTTGATCACGGGAACCGTCGAGTAGCGGGACGCAAGACGCGCCGCGCCCTCGCGCGGGTGGCGCAGGACGATGGCGTCCGCGTACGCATCCACCATGCGCACCGTGTCCGCCAGGGTTTCGCCCTTCTTCGCCGAGGACGCCTGCGCGTCCGCCACGGTCAACGTGCTCCCGCCAAGACGCGCCATCGCACTCTCGAAGGAGAGGCGGGTGCGCGTGGATGGCTCGAAGAACAGGGTCGCCAGGACCTTGCCGCGGGCGAGGTCGAGGCGCTCCCGGCCCTCCGCCGAGGGAACCATCTTTTCCGCGACGTCGAGCACGTGGTTGATGTCGTCGACGCTGAGGTCAGCGATATGGACGAGATGCCGGCCGCCGAAAGCCATTGGGGGCGGCACCCGCGACCCGGCACTTAAGGGATTCCTCCCGGCCACGCGACTTTGAGGGCCCCGGACGCCGTGCGGTCGCCTGGACGGGAGATCGCGGATCCGCACGCCGCCGTTCGCGGATCGGGCGGTCTTGCGCGGCTCAGGGAAGGGTTGGGGCCCCGGCACCTTCGAGGCCGGACCCCATCCGGGTGGTGGGCGTGCCTCGCGGGCGGCGCGGGCTGCCGTGGGTGCGCGGGAGGTCTCCCGGGGTTCGTCGAGGAAGGCGTGAAGATCACGTGACATCGGGAATGGCCGCCAAAACGGGTGTAGGCACACCCGTTCTCCGATCCCGGAACGGGTGAGGCCCCACCCGTTCTTCTGCACCCTCCGGGGATCACGTGACATCCGGAACGCCCCCCGAAACGGGTGGGGTCACACCCGTCCGCCGATCCCCGAACGGGTGAGGGCACACCCGTTCCCCTGCCGCCTCCCGATATCACGTGACATCCGGAACACCCACGAGAACGGGTGTAGGCACACCCGTTCTCCGATCCCCGAACGGGTGAGGGCACACCCGTTCCCCTGCCCCGTCCCCACATCCCACCCACTCCCGACCCCCGCCCCGCCCGTCATCGCGAGTACGACGCCGGGAAGAACAGCACGAGCGCCGCGAAGATCTCCAGCCGCCCGAACCACATCACGATGCTCAGGAACACCTTCAATACCGGATTGAAGTCCGCGAAACTCGACGTGGGCCCGGCGAAGCCCATGGCGGTGCCGGTGTTCCCGATGGTGGAGGCGGCCGTCGACACGGCGGTGATGAAGTCCTCCACGTAGATCGAGATCACAACCGTCGTCACCGTGAAGATGAGGAGGTATGCGAAGAAGAACGCGGTGACGCCGCGGATGACGTCCTCGGGCACGATGTTTCCGCGGACGCGGACGGCGATCTGGGCGCGCGGGTGCACGATGCGCATGACTTCCCGCCACACGGCCTTGGAGAGGATGAGGATGCGGAAGGCCTTGGGCCCGCCGGCCGTGGACCCGTACATGCCTCCGGCGAACGTGAGGAGGATGAGGAGGACGCGGGCGGCATCCGGCCACAGGTCGTAGTTGATGGTGTTGAACCCGGCGCTCGTCTGGAAGGTGCCGGCCTGGAAAGCCGCATAGCGCAGGGCCGTGACCGTGTCCTTCGCATTGTACTGCGGGTCCTCGATCCCCATGGCGACCCAGGCTTCCTTGTGGTACTGCCAGTCCCCGGCGGCTTCGCTGAACGTGGCGTGGGCCTGGGTGAGGAGGACGAGGGTGATGAGGAGGGTGAACGCGGCGTAGATCCCGATGAAGACGCGGAACTCGGGGTCGCGGAAGAGGTTCCCGGGTCGGCCTTGGAGGGCGATGAAGGTGAGGCTGAAACTGACGCTGCCGATGAGCATCCCGGCGAGGATCGTCATTTCGAAGAGCCAGTCGCCGTAGACACCGGCACTTGCGCCGCTCGGTGCAAATCCGCCGGTGGAGATGGTCGTGAACGACCACAGGAATCCTTCGAACAGCGCGTCGCCGATGCCGTGCCCGTGGCGGGTCGCGAGGATGGCTGCAATGGCGAGGGCGACGATGACGGTGACGCCTGCGTACACGCCCCACAGGATCTTCGCGGTTGCTGCGATCTTCGGCTTCAGCCGGGTGACGCTGCCGCCTGCGATCTCGGCGCGCATGAGCCGCACGGCGCCACTTGTCAGCTTCGAGAGGATGGCGACCATGAGGACGATGACGCCGCCTCCGCCGATGAACTGGATGAAGCTCCGCCAGAACAGGAGGGATTTCGGCAGCGTCTCGGGGTTGCCGAGCACGGTGAATCCGGTCGTCGTGATGCCGCTCATGCTCTCGAAGAACGCGCTCGCCGGGTCACGGATGACCCCGGTCACGACAAACGGGACGGCGCTCGCTCCCGCGATCAGGAACCATGAGAGTCCGACGATCGCATACCCTTCATAATCGCGGAATTCCTTTTTTCCCCCGATGAGTTCGAGGCCGAGGCCGACGAGGAGGCTCGCGACGAACATGCCGATGAAGATGAGGGCATTCGCCGGGACCGGCCAACTCACAAGGTCGGATGCCCTCGGTTCGTACGCGAACGCCACAAGCGCCGGGAGGAGGAACGCGCCCGAGTAGAGCTTGAGCACGCTTCCGAGATTGCCGACGACGGGACGCACACGCATGATGGATCCCGTGCCTCAGAGTGCCTTCTTCAGTTCGCCGACGCGTTCGGATTCCACAGCGACCACGATGCGGTCGCCGACCCGGATCACTTCATCCGGACGCGGGACAACGTGCTCGCCGGCGCGTACGATGGCTGCGATGAGCGCGCCTTCGGGGAGGGCGGCCTTGTGCACGGAACGGCCGACGATGCGGCTTCGGCTTGTGATGTCGAGAACCAGGACCTGCCCTTCGCCCCGGTGGAGGATCGTGAGTTCGTGGAGTCGCTTCCGCAGGACGTGGGCTTCCCGGAGGATCGGGGAGATGCCATCGAGACGCGGCGGGATGGCGAGGTCGATGCCCATGGCCTCGACCGGGTACCGGAGTTCGGGCTGGTTGATGAGGACGATGGCCCGCGCGTCCCCGAGTTGTTTCGCGATGAGGCAAGCGAGGATGTTCACTTCCTCGTGGTTGGTGGCACCGACGACGACGTCCATGGATTCCGCGCCTTCCTGAAGGAGGAACTGGCGGTCCGTGGGCGACCCTTCGAGGAGGACGACGTTCGGCAGGATCGGGGTGGCTCGGGCGAGCCGCACCGCATCCTCTTCCACGAGGGTCACCTTCTTGCCATGCTGGCTGAGGATGCGCGCAAGGTGGATGCCGGTCGTGGAGGCGCCAAGGATCATGATGCGCTCGGGGACTTCGCCTGCGCCGCTCGTCTTCCCGAAGAGGCTTTCGACGGCATTCAGGGATTCAAGGTCGCGGGCAAGGACGACGAGGCGGTCGTTCGCCTTGAGTTCCCGGGCGAGGGTGGCCACATGGAAGCGCTCGGCTTCATCCTCCTGGTCCGTGGAGATCACGCCGATCGGCCGGGTTCCCGCGTCGAAGGGAATCGCACCGATCTGGCGTCCAGCAGCCTGGCTCCCGGGCCGCACCGGGATCTCGATGATCCGGTACCGGCTGCCGACACACAGGTCCAGGTTCCGCATCCGGTTCCCTTCGAGGATGCGGGCAATCTTCAGGGCGGCCGCGAATTCGAGGCTGACCGTGGTGTCGGCTCCCACGGCGCGGTAGGCGTTCCCGCCGGGAAGATCGACGAAATCGAGACTCGTGATCCGGCAAAGGGTCGGGACGCCCTTCATCTTCGCAAGGGCGCACGCCATGAGGTTCACCTCGTCGGCACCGGTCAATGCGAAGAGGAGGTCGGCCTTGCCGACGTTCGCCTGCTCCTGGATGCGCGGCGATGCCGCATTGCCGTCAATGACGAGGACGTCAAGGTCGCGGGCCCGCTCAAGGGCGCGGGGGTCCTGCTCGATGACGACGACGTCGTGGCCGTCCGCGCGGAGGGCGCGCGCCACCGTGCGACCCACGTCGCCCGCACCCGCCACGACGGCGAACATGGAACCGGGGAGAACGGGTGGCTGCCAAAAGGCTTGCGAAGCCGCCGGAGCGCGCCGCGAGGGCCCAGGTCGCGGACCATGGCCGATCCCCGCATGCAAGGTGGGTCGGCGGGGCAAACCGGGCAGGCACGGTCACGCATCCGGAAAACATGCGTCCTCCGCATACGAACGGAGGAATCTTCTTAACATACCAAGGATCCTCAGAACACACACGCGCGGCCCGGAGGCTCGCGCAGGGAGGCTTCACAATGCGCAATTCCGAGCGTCGACTCATCATTTCTGCCGCGATTGTCGCGGCACTTCTCCTGGTTCCCGGCATGGCGACTGCGAGCCACAATGACCTGTATTACACGGAGATCGGATCCCAGGGCCGGGCCGACCCCGGCTTCGGCCGTACCACGGAACCGGATTCGGCGACTGCCCGGACCCCGGGTACACCCGAACTCGACGGTCTCGAGAGCCGGAACTCATTTCCCGGCGCACCGCCGGGCTCCGGCGGCCTCTTCCTCGACGCCCGGATCGGTCACCGTGCCACCGCGACCAGCGCCGGCATGAACATGGTGTACACGGAGGCTTTCGCCGCCGACATCACCGGCCGGTCCGACATCATCATCCCCGGCCCCCACGCGACCGCCGCGTGGTACGGCTGGTGGCAGGACCTGAACGGCGACGGCGTCATCGACGATTACCCGGAGGAGGATGGATCCGGCGATGACGAATTCAAGTGGCGCGGCCGTGCGAGCGGGGAAGAGATCCCGATGCTCCACTACGTGTACCCGCGCACCCAGAACCGCGTGCTCGCGATGAACAACATCGGCCTCTTCGGTACGGCCGTCGACACGTACTCGAAGGAAAACTTCGAGGATTTCACCAACACCGACCACCGGGCGTGGATTGCGACGGGCGGCGCGTCCGGCGGATCGTGGTCCGTGAACGGCCCCTACGATTCCCTCCTCGTGACCATGACCCATGTCACCGTGGCGAATCCGGGACTGAACGGCCCGAACTTCGGTTTGGACTTCAACGCGCCCGGGACCCTGGTCGATGTCGACGTGTACCGGGCCGTGAGCCCCGAGGTCGGCGACCTGTACGTGTCCGTGATGCAGGCGGCAGCCCCCACCATTCGCGATGTCCTGGACGTTCCGAACACCGCATACGACGAGTTCTTCTACACGTTGAACGACATTACGGAGACGTTGCTGAGCGATCCGATGACGCCGATCAATGACGAGATCTATCCGCGCCACGCGAAGGAGCCGAACCACGTGCTCGATGACTACGGTGGCCACGCGTTCTTCGGTGGCGTCGGCGACACCTTCGGCTCCTTCAACGTGTATCCCGGATACCAGGCGGGCGACCCGCACCTGTTCGTGGACGCCCAGGCGCGCACGAAACTCGCCTACGGGAACGTGGACAACGGATTCCAACACGAGCCGTCCCCCAGTCTCCGCGACGACCCGCACAAGCGCCAGGCCGGCGTCGTGTTCGGTATCAAGGCGATGATGCTGGGCTGGGTGGACAAGAACCTGGACGGCCATTTCGGGGTCATCTGCGATCCGCAGGATCCCCAGGAATGGGACGCCGAGCGAGGCACCTGCAAGTACCTCCCGTACCCGCACGAAAAGGTCGAGAGCGGCGGGGAATCCAAGGGCGGTCTCTGCGGCATCACCGCCAAGGACCCGATCATGGTCCGCCCCGTCGACGGCAACTGGCCCGGCGTGGTCGTCCTCCGCAACCAGGGCGACTACGACCTGATCGCGAACGACGTCGAGGGCAGCTTCGACGTGCGTGTGGACAACGAACCCATCTTCCTCGATTGGTGGCCGTGCGGCTCAAGCGAAGCCAGCACTGCCGACGTCATCCTGTTCCCCGCCGGAAACCCGACGGTCACCATCCAGACCATCTGGACCGTCACCTCGCCGTCGTGGGTCGACCGGGACGGCATCCAGCACCCGTCCGAGACCGTCACGGATGTCGACATCTACTACCCGATCCTCTGAGGCCTGCCCATGATTCGAACCGCATCCGCCCGCATTCTCGCGGCACTCGCAATGGGAATGCTCCTCCTTCCGGGACTCGCAAGTGCCAACCATACCGCGTTGTACTACACGGAACTCCCGGACGGGACGCGTGTCGATCCGGGATTCGGGCGGACGACGGAGGATGACAACCGGCTCTCACGCACGCCGGGCGTCGATGTGCTCGACGGCCTCCAGAACCGCGTCACCCAGGGCGGCGCCACCCCCGGGTCCGGGGGCCTCTTCCTGGATGCCCGTGTCGCGCAGCGGATCTCCGGCACGAACGCGGCCACGAACTACGTCTTCCTCGAAGGCCAGATCGGTCTCGCAACGGGGCGGTCGAACTACATCATGCCCGGCCCCCATGGCTCCGCGGCGTGGTACGGATGGTGGAACGACAAGAACCTCGATGGCGTCATCGATGATGTCCGCGGCATCGAGGGAAGCGGCGCGGACGAATTTGTCTGGCGTGGGCGGGCCAGCGGCGAAGAGATCCCGATGGTGCACTACGTTTACCCGGTGACCAACAACAAGGTCACGGGCGTGAACAATTTCAACATCTTCGGCCTCGCGAACCAGGGGTTCTCCCAGGAATTCTACAAGGACTACACGGACGACCCGACCCATCAGGCGTACATCACGACAGGCGGGACCACGGGGGACGCATGGAGCGTGAACGGTCCGTACGATTCCATCCTCGTCACGATCACCCAGATCACGGTCGCGAACCCGGCGCCCGGCGGGAACGCGCTGCGGTACAACTTCAACGATCCGGACACCCTCATCGACGTGGACGTCTACGAGGGGATCACGCCGGAAGCGGAAACCCTGTACATGGCGGCCATGACCACCGTCAAGCCCACCGTGGACGAGCACCGCGAAGGCGTGAACAACCTCTACTTCGGGCCCGTCGCGCACACGGTGAAGAACGTGACCGGGAGCCCGGGCACGGTCGTGACGGATGCGGTGCACGAGCACGCGGAACCGTTCCACGCCAAGGAACCGAACACGTGGGACGATGACTACGGGGGCCTCGCATTCCACGGAGGAATCGGGGACGCCATCGGATCCTACAACCAGTACCCGGGGTATCAGTCCGGGGCCGCGCATTTCTTCCTGAACGCGGAAGCGAAATTCAAGGTGGTCTTCGGCAATCTGGACAACGGGTATGCGTACGAGCCGCTCCCGTCCGCGGGCACGTATTCCCATGATGAGCAGGCGCGACTGGTCTTCGGCGTGAAGGCACGCATGCTCCTCTGGAACGACGTCAACGGGGATGGGTACGTGGGCGCGGTGTGCGACCCGAAGGAATTCTCCGAATGGGACGCGGCCCGGAATGCGTGCCGCTCGCCGGAGCCCACCGGCGCCACCACCGGCTCGGAGAGCATCGGCGGCCTGTGCGGCATCACTCCCAAGGACCCGATCCGTGTCGAACCCGTGGGCGGGAACTGGCCGGGCGTCATCGTGGAGCGGAAACAGGGCGATGCGGATCGAATCTCAAGCGATCCCGCGACCGCATTCGAGGTGCATGTGGATGCGGAGCCGATCCTCCTTGACTGGCGGCCGTGTGCAGGGAACAGCGGGACCGCGTCCACCAGCGACGTGATCATCTTCCCCGTCGGCAACCCCACGATCGCGGTCCGAACCGTCATGACCGTGACGAGCGCGGCGTTCACGGATTCCCAGGGAATCACGTATCCGCCGGAAACGATCACGGACGTGGACATCTACCATCCCGTGCTCTAAGGCCGATTCGCAAACCGTTCCTCACACACGCGGGACCCCGCAGACATCACACGGTCAAGCGATGTAACAACGCCCCCGGCAGGACAACCAGGAAATGCAAGGACTCCCCACGCCAAACCAACACGCGAGCCCACGAACGGACCCGCGGAGCGCGGGG
>JBFILE010000052.1:0-15632 GCA_041599855.1 Thermoplasmatota archaeon | reverse complement strand
GATGCATCCCGCGGGGCACGCCGCAGTGGGTGTCGGGTCAAAGCTCGCGCTCCCCATCGCGACACCGAACGGCAACCGCGTCGCGAGGCGCGTCCACTGGTTCGCGTCGGGATCGTACCGCCAGATCTCCGGGGACACGTAGCGACCGGAGATGGGGTCGTTGGACGTGGCCAGTCCCCCCAGGGAATAGAACGCATCGCCGCCCCACGCCACCCCGGCACCAACAGGGCGCGTGTCGGGAGGGAAACCGAGGGTCGTCACGGTCCCGCTCACCGGATCGAACCGCATGGTCTCGGCCGGTTCAGCGGAGGAATGGTTCCCGGTCATTCCCCACTCGCCCGGAAACAGGTACACGCACCCTCGCGGGCATCCGTCCGTGGACTGCGGATCGATGGCGACGGACTGCTGGGCAGACCCGCGCGGGAGGCGGGTTTCGAGAACCTCGGACCGGCCGGCAACCGGGTCATGACGGACGATCTGATCCAGGTTCGTGCTCACGCGCCAATCGGCCCCTTCGATCATGACGCGTCCTCCGAAGACGTGGAACGCGCCCTCGATCCATGCGCCCCGCATCTGCCCGCGCGACGACGGCAGCATGGTGGGCGAGGCGCCTCCGGTGGCCGGTGCGTCGACGATCCGGTCGACCGGCCGCCCGTCGGTACCGAGGATCTGGATACCGTCCTTCAGCGTCACCCGCACGGGATCGCCCACGAACATGCCCGACGGCACGAACAGCTCCAGCATGCCGCCCGCTGTGGCCCGGCCGGCTCCGACCGCCTCGATGACGTCCCCGTTCCGGACCTCCACGAACGATGGCCATGAATCGTCCTCGGGGATCACCGCCCCCGTGAACCGCAGGGTGAGGGAGTTGTCCGCCATGGTCGCTTCAACCAACGTCAACGCCGGAGCGACCGCACCCACGGTCACGTACGATGGCGCGAGGAGGACCGCGACGACGATGAGGGATGCCGCCGTGATGGCGGCATCCGGGGGATTGGCTCCGAGGGTGCGGGCGCGCATGGGATGGCCTCAGGACGGGAGGTGGCCGGGGTGGGCTGCTGGTCCCCGTCGAGGTCGTCCTCCCCTTATTAGCTGCACCACCGATCGGCCATCTTGTCCGCTGCTTGCGAACCAGTCGGGTCGGCCGCGGCCCCGGCGGCCTTTGCGCGGCCGGCCGGGGCCTTCGAGCGTCGTGATCACGTTTCCATGACGGCGCCAAGGGCCAACATGAAGCTGGCTGTCGTGAATTGGGGGCCGAACCAGGACCGCAACTCAACACAACTACCATTGGGTACTGCGTCACTCCACGCGTTGCCCAACGAGTTCATCTCCAGCCACGCACTGTACCCGTATTGATCCCCGTCGCAGTTGATTTCATGCCGAATGTCGACGCGCTGCGGTCGCGTGCCCGAACCCGGGTCGAAGATCTCCGCGACCAGCGTCGAGTTGTCGCCGGTCTCCCACCACGCGCCATCCTTCTCCCACTGCATCGCGTACGTTGGCGTCACTACGCGGGCAAGCTCGTCCCGCATGGCACTACCCGTCACCACGAAGGTTCCGAGACCTGCAATCGTTCCGTCAAACATCTCGGCCTCGACCGTCAGGTGCTGACCTTCCAACTGGAGTGGCAGGCTCGGGATCCACCACATGTCTCCGTCGAGACGGCTCCAGTCGAAATGCAAGGTTCCGTCAGGGAAGTAGGTGCTGGCACGTTTGATGCCGGCCTCGAAGGGAATCTCGAGTTCCGTCCGATGGTTTTGCCCCGGCGGTCGGAAATGCGTCACGCGCACATCCTCGTTGTCCAGCGGCACATGGGGGGGCATGGTGGTTCCGGAGTGGGTCACCACGGAATATGAGGACAGCTTGATCCTGCCGTCTGCGCCAACGATCTTGAAGGCCACCGGTTCCCCGTGAACCAGATTCATTTGGCGGGTCCATGTGGTCGAGGCACGGGTGGTAGTCGCTTCCTTCGACATACCCGGCGTGTTGTACTCCGCCATCTGCTTGACACGCACGTCGGCGAGTGGAACGCCTGAGAACACCTTCGAGGTGAGCAATCCCGTCGAGGCGTCATAGGACGCTTCCACGATGGGGTCGAAGGGAAGGTGGACATCGAATGGTGGTGACGTGATCACGGCGCTCTGGGCGATGGCCCGGCGGGCCTGGAACCGCACGCTGTCACCGTCGAGGAACTCTTCGTCCGTCGTCCATTTGCCATCCCCTCGGCCGGTCATGGGCACCCATTCGCCATCATTCACCTGGACATCGACGCCAGAAATGATTTTCGTGGGATCAGGGAGGAATACGGATGCGCCGTTTGCCTTCACGTCGAAATCCCGGAACTCGGTCGCGAAAGGGGTGCTCAACGAGGTCCGCAGGAAGCGGAACCCGCTCGGGAACGGCATCGGGATGCCGAGGGCGCTCCGGGTGGTGAAAACGATGAGGTCGTCCGCTTGAATTTCGTGCCCGGACTCATCCACGACGTTGAATGCCTGGAAGAGCGAGTTCGACAGGGAGGTTGCATCCACACCTGGGAATGTGGCTTCCACCATGGACCACGTGGCGTTCGCGCTATCCGTGAAATCCACGCGATAAAGGCCCGGGATCCGGTGGCCGAACTGGGGCCCGAGATCCTCATCGACCTTCATGGCGTTCACGATCATCTTGTACGCAAGTTCCGCGACGAAATTGAACACCGTTCCGGCATCCGCCCCGATGGATGTCGGGGGAGTGATCGTTGGGATGTTCCATCCACTCGGACAAAGGGAGCAGTCCTCAAGCAAACCATTGATCTTGCCGATGATATTGTTGATGAATTGGATGATATTGACGCGGATGAAATCTACAGCCTTTCCGATGGCTTCGACGATGGAGCCTACCGCTCCGATGATCCATTCGAACGCTTCCTGGATGGGTGCGGGGAGGAGTTGGAGGAGGGCGGTCGCCGCATCGGCGCCTTCGCCCGCGAGGCCTTCCACCTCACCGCCGTACATGGCGATGATGAGGCCGAGGAACTGTTCCTCCGTGAGTACGAACCGGGACACCTCGTAGCGGGCGTCATCGAAGACCTTCGCGCCCGAGGACGTGATTTCGCCCAGCATGACGCCGCTCGTTTGGACCGTTCCGTCGTGGAACCGGATACCCATGGAACCAACACTGAGCGTTCCTAGGAGCGCGTTCACATCCCCGGTGAATGTGGCGGTGCCGTCCACCGTGATGCCGCCGGACGCGGTCAGGGGCCCCATGAATTTGACTTGGGGCTGGTCTTCACGGACGAAGTCGGAGGCGTCGAAGCCATCCAAGAGGTCCGCGTCGAGGCTGCTGTCCGTCCCATCGTTTCCTTGATGCCAGACCTTGTGGCCGGATAGCACATTGCCCTCGCCGCGGGCGGCGGACACATAGATGTCGGGGTTGCTGGTCCGGACCACGCCCTCGTGTTCCACGGCGAGACGCTCCGAGAGGCCGCTCGACCGCACCGTGAAGATGCTGCCGCCTTCCGTCGGATTGACGAGGGTCCGGAATGACATGCCCGTCGATTGGGCGCTCTTCTCGAGGACGTGCTTGGTGCCTGCGTTGTCCTGGAGTTCAACGGAGCCCATCGGCATGAGCTTCCCGTTCACCGTGAGGGTGGTCTTTGCAACGAGGGCTGCCTCGGCAGTGAGGGGTCCCTGGATCCGGACGTTGCCGAAATCGTTGCCGAAGTTGACGATGAGCCCCTCGGCTCCCGCGTCCACCAGGGCGCGGCCACTGCCGCCGTTGTTGCCGGCGCCGCCGCCACGGGCCTTCAGGATCAGGTCCGAGCCCTTGAAGCCGGCAGTGCCTCCGTTTGCGAAGAAGTCGCCAGTCACGGTTTCTGTGTGCTTGTCCCGGCGGAGGAACGTGGCCGCGTCCAAGCCGTCGAGGAAGTCCGCGTTGAGGGTGCTGCCGGACCCGTCGCGCGCGAGGGTCGTTTCCCACATCTCATCCGCGCTTTGGGCCTGGAAGTTGTCGATGCGGGCATCGAGACGAGCGACCTCGGTGGTCCTTGCCGCAGTCTCGTCGTCCAGCGATTCGCGCAAGCTCGTGAAGTCACGTTCGCGGAGGGCGCGTTCCTCGCTGATGAGCGCCTCGTGGCGCGTGCTCATGGTGTCCAGGTCCGCGCGCAGGGTCGCGACGGCATCGTCGAGGCGCGAAGTCTCATCCGCGATGGTCGCCGCGATGTCGGAGAGGCCCGCGGCCCGGGTCGCGGCTTCGGCGGCGATGGTTGCGTTGAGTTTCTCCTCGGTGGCGACGAGGTCCGACCGGACTGCGGCAATGTCGTCGCGGTGCATGCGGAGCTGGTTGCCCATCACGCTGACGAGGGAGTCGATGCGGTCGTTGAATTGGGATTCGAGGGAGTCGAGTCGTTCGGTGAGGTCAACGACCGCGCCCTCGCGGATGGAAATCTCCGCGTCGATGCGGACGACTACGTCATCGAGGTTGGCTTCGAGGACCGCCGCGCGGGCATCGTAGCTCTTGTTGAGGCGCGCCTCGGCGTCAGCGAGGTCGAGGTTCGTGGCGTTGATGAGTTGGAGGAAATCCTCGCTCGACATGCCGTCGAGCAGGTCGGCGTCGAGGCCGCTGCCTTCGCCGTCGTTCACGCTCGTCCATGGCTGCGCCGGGATGTCGGGGTCGGCCGCGGTACCGTTCCCCGTGGCATTCTCGTCGATCGTCGGGCGCGCCATGCGCGACTCCGTGGACCGGGGCGCGCGGATGGTCTTCGTGACCGTCCGCTCCTCATCGTCGGATGCCGGGTCCGCGTTGAGCGGGTCACCGGACTCCTCCACGGTTCCCATCATGGCCCGGGCCTTGGCGAGGAGTTCCGGAGCTTCCGTTCCCTTCGAGATGGCGGCTTCGATGCGTCGCGTCGCATCTT
Organism: Thermoplasmatota archaeon; assembly: GCA_041599855.1. Lineage (GTDB taxonomy): Archaea > Thermoplasmatota > SW-10-69-26 > JACQPN01 > JAJPHT01 > JBFILE01. The sequence goes on along the minus strand of JBFILE010000052.1, from coordinate 10,738 downwards.
CAAGACCCAGGTGGCTTGCGGACGCCGATCCGTCCCGGAGTTTCGCGAGATCCGCAAGTGCCGCATCCAGGTTTCCTGTCGCGAGGGATGCGTTGACCGCGAAGGTGATCGAGTAGAGACTGAGGAGGCTGTGGAGCACCTCCGCCTCCTCCGGCATGACCCCGCTCACCCGCTGCGCCTCTTCCACGGCAGCGAGCATCTCGTCGATCGCTTCGGCCTCCGCGAATCCGGATGCGGCCAACGCGGTTGCGAAGGCGCGCAGGTCATCGTCGGGCTGGATGACCATGGCACTTGCGGAGGGTGCCAACGTGCCGGCGATGAGAATCGTGAGCAATGCTGTCGTGATGGTGCGTGAGCCGATGCGGAACATGGGGGTGCCAACCTCCTCGATGGCGGGACGTAGGAATTGTGGCATATAGCGGGGCGCACCCAACTGGGTGCGGTGAACCGGAGCCATCCCAGGGGCCAGAGGTTGACAAATCACATGTTGGGGGGCATGTCCGCTCAGATCGTCGTCCAACGTTCGTTTCTGCGCATTTTTCCCATGCGGTTCAGATCAGGGCCGGTCTCAGACCGACCCCGCATGCTCCGCCAACCGCTTCACGTACCGCGCCTGCTCGATGAGCGGACGATCCACCATGCGACCCTCGAACTTGACAACCCCTCCCGCACCCGCACCCGCCTCCGCAACGGCAGCAAGAAGCGCAACCGCGTGCGCAGTCTCCTCCTTCGTGGGCGTGAATGCGTCATGGATCGGCGCGAGTTGCTTCGGATGGATCGCCATCTTCCCGCGATACCCGAGGTTCCGTGCGAACGCAGCTTCATCACGCAGCGAGTCGGCGTCATCGATCTTCGTGAACACCATGTCGATGGCGTCAACCTTCGCGGCTCCCGCTGCCAGGGCGACGCGGCTCCGCGCATACAGGACTTCCATGCTGCCGGGTGTGCGGCGCCCGCCGATGTCGGCCGCGAGGTCCTCGGCACCGAACAGCAAGACCTCGACGCGCGGACTTGCCCGAGCCAACTCCAGTGCCTGAAGGACGCCGAGCGCGGTCTCACAGATGAGGTGCAGCTTGATGCGGCCGGGAGGCGCGCCCGACGCGCTTTCGAGTGCATCAAGACGCGCCGCAAGGTCCACGACGTGCCTTGCCTCCTCCGCCTTCGGCACCATGATGGCGTCCGGTTGCGCCGGCACGAGCGCCGCGAGGTCATCCTTCCACATGTCGCCTTGGCCGATGGGGTTGATGCGTGCCACCCGTTCCGCCGGGACGTCACGGATCATGCGGAGGCTTTCGCGCACCGCCATGCGCGCCTCCTGCTTCTGGTCCACGGGGACGGCGTCCTCAAGGTCGAGGACGGCGACATCCGCGCCGCTCACCATCGCCTTCTCGTGACGATCGCTCCGGTTCCCCGGCACGAAGAGCACGCTCCGGCGCACCCGACGCTCGCGGGCGCCCATTCCGCTCCTGCCGCGACCCCCGCTTCCCCCGCCTGTGCCCCCTCCGCCGGCGCCCCGCGGGTTCACGCTTTCGCCCCCGAGACCGCCGCTGCCGGGTCCTTGAGCTTGATGAGCGCGCGCCGCGTGTAGTGGAGGACCTCGTCGCCATGCTGGTTCTCCACGACATGGCGGATCTCCACAAGCCCGCGGTCCGGTTTCGAGGTGGGGCGCTTGGACACGACGAAGCTCTTCACCCGGATCGTGTCCCCGTGGAAGAGTGGCTTCGTGTGCTCGACATCGTAGTACCCGAGGTTTGCGACCAGTGTGCCTGCGGTGAGGTCGTTCACGCTCATGCCGACCGACAGGCTCAGGGTGAGGAGGCCGTTGACGACGCGCTGCCCGAATGGCGTCTTCTTCGCCCACTCCTCATCAAGATGAAGGGGCTGGTTGTTCGCGGTCATCGCGCAGAACATGACGTTGTCCGCCTCCGTAATCGTTCGACCGGGCTCGTGCTCGATGACCTGCCCTTCCTCGAATTCCTCGTAGTAGCGGCCCACACTGATCACGCCGGCCAAGGCGGGGGAGAGACATGAAGGCAACGGGCCGCGGTCGTCCCATCAGGAGGCTCCGGGGCAGGTGGGCAGCGCAGCCCGCGCAGATGGAGGTGGATTCGGCCGCACCTCCCCCTCGCCTCACACATGCCGGACCTGCCGTCACCCCGTCCGTCTCCAAGCCACAATCCCTATCCTCACATCCCGCGCATCATCCCCCGATGATCCTCCGCGACCTTCCCGGACACCGGCTTCTCGCCATCGACCAGGATGATCATGCGCGCATGTGTGGGCCCCTTGCTGCGCATTTCCGGCCCCGGCCGAGTGAATCGGTGATCCTCGCGGCTGCAGAACACGACAATGGTTGGCGCGAATGGGATCGCCGCCCGCTCCTTGACCCGGACACCGGGCGGCCATTCTCGTACCGGGACATGCCGAAGGAACCCTATGTCCACGTCTGGGAGCGGGGCATCCGCCGCGCCCACGCCATCGACGATACGGTCGCGCTCCTCGTCAGCCTCCACGGCACGCGGTTCTTCGAAGGACGCATCGCAACCGGCACTGCCACGAACCTTGAAGCCGCATTCTACCGGAACCAGCGGACATTCCAGAATGCGATCCTCGCCCGGTCCGGGCACCCGGAGGCCACATGGGAATCCCTGCCGGAAGCCATCGCCCACGATTTCGGGGTGATCCGGTTCCTGGACAGCCTGAGCCTGTTTCTCGTGGAACGGTGGGTGAGTCCCACGGATGCGCCATGCCCCATGGGTTCGTGCGAGATTTCGCGGGAGGCTGACCGAACCGTGGACCCGGCGCAATGGGCGGAGGACGTGGTCCGCGAGGAGGCTGTCGTCGTGAAACCGTTCGGGTTTGACGCGCCGATCAGTGTGGAATGTCCCGCCCGCATCCTGGGCACCGACACGTTCCCGGGCCAGGACGCCCTGGATCAGGCGTTCGCCGCGGCCCGCCCGGTGACCCTGCAATGGCAGATCGCGCCGGAAGCCTCGGCGCGGCATCCTGCTGGAACGGCAACGCCGGGATGATGACAAACCGGTTTTCACTTGATGAGCTGCTGGACGCGCTTGAACGACGGATTCGTCGCCGTGTCCAGCCACTCGAACAGCACGCTTTCCGTGGTCGTCGGGTATGCGCCTTCCGTCCGGTACCGCGCCACCGCCACGTCCCGGTCCCGTGGATTCCGGCTCGCCACCGCATCCTCCGCCACGTACACGCGGCAATCATCCTCAAGGAGGTCGAGCACCGTCTGGAGGACGCACACGTGCGCCTCCATGCCGGCGACGACCCAGTGGGTGCGCCCCGAGGCTTCCATGGCCCGCCGGATTCCGGCGTCGCCGAGGCACGAGAACGAGGTCTTCTCAAGGGGGTGGTACGCGTCGCCCAGCGCAGCCTGCAGTTCCGGGACCGTGCGCCCGAGTCCCTTCACGTACTGTTCCGTGGTGATGATGGGCACCTCGAGTTCGCGGGCGGCCTCGATGAGGATGCGCATGCGGTCGCGGGCGGCTTCGCCGTCGTGCATGTGGGGAAAGAGGCGTTCCTGGACATCGACCACGAGAAGGCCGGCGTTCCCCGAGGTCATGCGGCGCGGGAGCATGGCGGTGGGAAAGGGGGTTCCGGTGGATAAACATGGTCGCGGAGGACGCGGGCGGGCGGCACGGGCGGTCGCGACCGCGCGGCGGACGTGCCGGACGGGGCGGTCGCGACGGCGACCGGGGACGGGGTGGCGCCGTTCACTCGGACGCCGCGTGGGACAGCGGAGCTTCGTCCGCATCATCCGGGATCGGGCAGCACGGCCCCGGCGGGATCGCATCCCCGCTCGGGCTCTTCACGGGATGATGGAGGGACTCGCACATCCACGCCTCCAAGGGCGCAGGGAGGACGTGCTCGAGTTCGCACGCGCTCTCCGTAAGGTCGGGCTCCTCCATGCCCACCACGTCCGCGAGGAAGGCTTCGACGAGGCGGCGCTTCCGCGTGATGGCGCGGCCCACTTCCGCCCCCTTCTCCGTGAGTTCCACGCCGTGATACGGCTCGTGGATGACGTACCCCATGTCCGCGAGCTTCCGGATCATCTCCGTGGCACTCGACGGGCTCACGTTCCACATGTCGGCGACGTCCTTCGTGCGGGCGCGACCGCCGTGGCTCTCCGTGATGCGGTAGATCGTGACCAGGTACATCTGGACGTTCTCGGAGAGGGCCATGGGGGACCGGGAATTCCATGGGGGTCTCGGATTTAAAGGGATCGGGGGGGTGGCTGCATGGTGCAGCGGCCGCGGGCAATGCCCGCCCCAAGTCGGGTGAACGCCTACTCGGAATGGGCGGTCGTTGGGCACGCGCCATCGGTGGTCCACCCGCGTGCGCCCGTGGGACTTAAGCGGCTGGCGCACCCATCAACCCTCATGATGCACCGGTGCCCGGATTCGGCGCTGTCGACCCCGACGCGAGCGACCCGCTCGGAGGCAGCGTGAATGGCCACGCCCCCTGCCGCCGCGCGAAGCGACAATCCCGGCATGGACGCGGTCAGTCCGTGGGCGGTCTCGTACGCCCGCCAGACCGACGGCCCCTTCGGCCCGCCGCCGAAGGGCAAGGTCCGCATCGTGCTCCTCACGGACCCGTGGAGTGTGTGGTGCTGGGGCTTCGAGCCCGCGCGCCGTGCCATCGAACTCCGGTGCCCTTCCATCGAATTCCAGAGCCTCGTGGGAGGCATGTTCCCGAAGCTCCCGAATCCGTCCGAGATGGGATTCGACATCGACCGGTTCTTCGGCACCGTGCAGCGGAACACGGGCATGCCCGTCCTGCGGGACGCCACGAGTCGTGACCGCCCCGACAGCACGTACCCCGCGTGCATCCACGTCCACGCGGCCCGGCTCCTCGACCCCACGAAGGAGGCGGCGTACATGCGCGCCATGCGGGAAGCCGTGTACCTCGACGGCATGAACGTGAGCCGGCCGGACGTGGCCGCCGCCGTCGCCGCGAACGTGGGCATCCCCGCCCGCGAATTCATGGAAGCCCTCGACTCGGGGGAACCGGAGCGCGAGTTCCGCGTCCGCCTCGCCCAACTCCAGGAGATGGACCTGAACGCGTACCCGACGTTCCTTGTCACGGCGGGCGAGAAGACCGCGCGGGTCGAAGGATTCCAAAGTCTCCCCGTCATCCTGTCCATCGTCGAGAACGTGAGCGGGCGCATGCACCCCATGCTGCCACCGCCCGCGGTGGAGGATGTGGTTCCCGCCGGGGAACGGGTTGCGACACGGGAGGTGGCGGAGGTGCTCGGCGAGAGCGTCGAATCCGCGTACGATTCCCTCATGCGGCTTGAAGCCGAGGGCATCCTGGTCCGGGACCGGCACGTGAGCGGGGACACGTGGCGGCAAGCGTCGTCCTGATCGAGCGGTCCCGCCAGGGTCCACCGGACGCCGCGTTCCGCCCGCAAGGGCAGCCGAGGGTTCGAACGTTGATCAGTCCTGCTTCGAGCGCATGGCGAGCCCGAGCGCCACGACCGCAAGCACCATCACGCCCATCCCCGCGCCGGGGAGGAAGTTCGCGGGTGCCGGCGGGTCAACGGCGCGAGCCTTGAGCGGGTGCGCGTTCGGAACCGTCACTGGGCCCGGATACGCTGCTTCCGCATCGTAGCTGAAGGTGCGCGCCTGGGACGATTCCTCGTTCACCGCGACCACGTAGTACGACCCCTTGGCGGGGGATGCGTCCGCGGCGGCCCACGCAGCATCCACGAAGATTGTTGAGATTCCGTTGCCGGACACCGTGACCTTGGGCAGGCCCTCGAAGATGTCGATCCGCTGGAACGCGACGGGGCCTGCCGGGGCGAAGGAGGGGACGTATCCCGTGTCCGCGAAGGTGAATGAGGCGGGCAGCGTGAATGCGTCGAGGGCGCGGTCGCCGACCACGAGGGGCAGCGTCACCGTGAACGGCTGGAACGCTTCGACAGCAGCGCCGCCGGGGGCGAACCGGACCGCGACCGTGTACGCGCCGGGAACCGGGGGCGTCCACGTTGCCGTGATCGCATTCATGGACGGGCGGAGTCCGCTCGCATACGCGAGCACACCCTGCGCGTCATGGATGGTCACCGAGTGGAATCCGACGTCCCCGAACGCCCCGCCATCGCGGGTCACGTCGAACGCCAATTCCTGCGGCGTCCACGCGGGGACCTCCGTCGCGGCCATCGTCACGTCGAACGCGCCGAACCGGGCGGTCGGGGTCCCGAGTTCCGCGGCCGAGATCGGCGCATCCGGGATGCCGTCAGCCGACACGCGGATGATGGGCTTCTCGTCATAGATGACCGAGAGGGTCCCGGCATATGTGGCCCCAGCGAGGGCATCGACGGATGCGCCGACGCCCTGCACCCGCACGTAGTAGATGCCGGCACCGGGGAGCGCGCTTACGGTCAACCGCTTCGTGGGGTTCGCGAAGTCCACGGTCCCCTGCTGCAGGATCTGACCGTCGGGGTCGATGATCTGGAGCATGAGGTTCGCAAGGCCGCGCTCGGTGGGTTCAGCCGCGATGTTGTCCGTGGACAACTGGACCTGGAGGTCCATGGCGTTCGCGTTCTCGGCAACCGGGAACGGGAGGAACTTCTCGTACTGGAACGTGGCCGTCTGGGGATCCGTGTTCCCCGACACCTCCGTGATGGTCTCGTGGACGTACGCCCGGTAGTCCTTCGGGAACCTGACGCCGTCCGGATAGGCGGGCAGGTCCGCGGTGCCGCCGGCGCCGAAGGGTCCCACGTGGATCGGGAACGCGGTGGAGACCCGGGGCACCGGTGCCGCATCGGGCGCAGGGAGCGGCTGCGAGTGGACAAGGACCGTGTGGCGACCGGGCTCGAAGAACGTGGTGTTGAACTGGAAGCTGGCCGTCCCGGTGGCGAGGTTCGGCCACTGCGGACCCGTGTTCATGAGGGTCCTACCCTGTTCGTCCACCACGGCGACATCCACGATGGCCGGCAGGTCCGCGGTGACCGTGAACCGGGCGGGCCGCCACAGGGACACCTCCTCGGGCGGCGTCAACGTGAGCGACATGGACGGCAGTGTCACGGTCTGCGCTTGGAGGAACTGGGGCACGCTTTCCACGTACGCGATCGCCGGTCCCCGGGCGAGGTCCGACTCGTAGATGAACTCGTCCGGCACGACGCGGACCTCCTTGATCCCGTACGCGGACTTGTACAGACCGCTTTCCGTGGACTTCGCGAACACCATGAGCTTCGCATACTGGAGGCCATCGCGGAGGACCGGCATCTCGCCGTCGACGAGGCCGATGTGGATGGTCATGTCCGCCGTGAACCGGTACTCGCACGTCATTGTGCCCGGGTCATCCGGCGGCACGATGTACTGGGGCAGGATCTGGACCTCGATCTCCTCGGGCTCCACGCGCATCTCCGCCCAGCGGGGCCGGCGCGGGAACTCGAACTGGACGATGATGGGCTTCCCGGCCTCGGGCGCACCGAAGCCTTCCTGGCACGGGTCGAAGATGTAGTTCAGGACCGCCGGAATCGCAAGGGGCGCCCCCTGCTCGATGTCCCGGGGAGTGTTCCCGCCTTCGAGGTCGATCAGGATTCGGGGATAGATGTAGCCGCACGGCACATTCGCTGCGCACGCGACGGCACCATCGGTGGGGAGGGGAAGCGCAGCCTCTGCCGTCACCGCGGGAAGGACGGAGGCGAGTGCGAACAGGATGACGAGAAGGATGGATCGGGACCGCACGATTTCGACCTCAGGCTGGGACGATTGAGTCGGGAAGCCGGGCGGGGGCTATTAGTGTTTCTTGCACGACAGGGGTGCGGAGGGGCCCGCAAGCCTCGGCCGGCACCGCCTTCCGCGCCCCGTCGAAATCTGCTTCCGCACTCAGCCAGCACCCCACTCAGCCGTCAGTCGGCGGCGTCCCTTGCCGTGGGCAGACCGCGCCCCCCCGCGGCCGGGTCGGCGCCCCGGTCCGGGCTCACCGAGCGCCTTCGTCCGCGGCCAGCGCCGCCGTCAGATCCGCGGCACGGTCCTCCGGCGAGGAATCGTTCACCATGGTCCCGCCGGCGCTTTCCACGCCGCCGAAGAACTTGATCTGGTCCCGGTTGCGCTGCACCGGGAAGAAACCCACATGGTAGTGGTGGTGGGGGTACGTGCCGTCGGTGGGGGCCGGATAATGGGCCATCACGCCCGGCATGTCGAACCCGTACACGCCCCGCTGGGCGCGGAACACGGCGCTCATGAGGTCCATGAACCCGCGACGCTCGTCACGGGCGAGGTCACCGAGGCGCTCCACATGGCGACGGGGCGCAAGGCGCACCTCGAACGGCAGGCGCGCCGCGTACGGGACATACGCGACGGCGTGGTCGTTCGCCGCAATGATCCGGCGCCCATCCTTCATCTCCGCCTCCAGGATGTCGCAATGGACGCACGTCCCCTTCGCCGCGTGATGGCGCCCCGCCGCGTCCAGCATGTGGCGCACGGTGCCGGGGATGAACGGGAATGCATACACCTGCCCGTGCGGGTGGCCTTGGCTCACCCCGACGGCGGCGCCCCGGTTCTCGAACGAAAACACGTACCGGACGCCCGCCATCGCACCCAGCGTCCGCTCGCGCTCGACCCAGAGGTCCGCCAGCGCAAGGAGATGATCCGACCCGAGGGCGTGGAGCCCGCCCTCATGCTCCGGCGTGTACAGGACAACCTCCGTGGCCCCCGTCGCAGGACCCGCCTTCCACACGTCCAACATGGGGTCCACCACGTCATGGCCGTCCGGCGCGAGGGCGCCGTACTTGTTCGCAACAGACCGCACCTGCCACTCCCCCGCCACCTCCGGGTTCCCGTTCCCCGGGCAGAACGGGCAACCGTCCGGCATCACGGGGCGGCTTCCACGGTGCGGGGCAACGATGACCCATTCGTCGAGCAGCGGATTGTAGCGGACTTCCCCCATCGGGGGCGCAAGTGTTCCGGACCTGCTTAATGGGCGCGCCAGCGCCTCCACCCATCCGTGCCCGGGAACCGTTGCCCGCCACGGGGCCGGTGACGGCAGGGGCCTTTCCGGAGCGACGCAGGCTCATGCGGGGCGGCCCATCCCCGACGCCCATCGCTGGCGGACGCGCCAACAAACCCTATATATGCCGCATTCTCGTCCTCGGTTCGATCCTCATGACCCGAGCGATCGCGCCTTCGCGCACCCCCTTCGTCGGTCCCGCCTGGACCGTACTCCTGCTCCTTGTCGTCCCGGTGTTTGCCGGATGCTTCGTCGACGACCCCGGCCAGGTCGCCTTCCGGCGTGACGCAGCCATCCTCGACGGCCTCTTCGTCCAACGCTTCAGCTCAAGCGAAGGCTACGTGTACGAGGTCGGCGCCGCCGCCGGCGGACTCTCCTACTTCTCGCCCTCCAATGCGAGCGCGCAGGTCGTCCTCCCGCCGAACACGCTCATCTTCGACCCCGCCACCGGCGGATTCAGTCTCGACAGCGAGCAGAACGTGCGCGCCGGCGACCGGGTCTACTTCATCCTTCCCGCCGGACTCGACACGGTCGAATTCGAGGTGCGCGGCCCCGAAGGGCGCGTCATCGTCATCGCGGATGCCCCCGACACCGGCAACCAGATCGTGAGCGGCGAATTCATGTACGCCCTCATGGAGACCCAGCGCGACCTCTTCCCGAACCGACGCCCCGGCACCGACACGTACCTCGCGTCCCAGACGTACTTCGCCGAGTACTTCGAAAGCCTCGGCATGGACGTGGAGGTCGACCCGTACGGCACGAACGCGCTCAACAACTTCCCCGATTTCCCCGACCAGGGCTTCCGCAACATCAAGCCGAACAGCGTGGCGAACGTCGTTGCCTTCAAACCCGGGACCGCCGACCCCCCGAAGTACCTCATCTTCGGCGGCCACTACGATGTGGTCGAGAACACCGTGGAAGGCGCCTTCGACAACACCGCCGGCACCATCGCCGTCATGGAACTCGCCCGCGTCTTCGCGAACGTCACCATGGAGCACACCCTGGTCTTCGGCCTCTGGGGTGGCGAGGAGGACGGAATCCTCGGCAGCCGGTTCTGGGTGGACACGAACCGCGACAAGATCGCCACGACAACGTCCTACTTCAACCTCGACGTGGTAGGCATGGCCTACCCGGGCCCTGCGAACATGCCCGATCCCGTCGTCCTCACCGCAGGACCCGACGGCCCCGCCTCCGACTCGCTCCTCGGCTTCGCGAGCGAGATCCAGAAGGATTGGATGCGGTACGATTCCCAGTTCTTCCGCTACGAGCCCTGGGCGGAGGGTCAGGCGCAGGGATCCGAGGTGAACGCCCAGAGCGATCACACATCGTTCATCACCGCCGGGATTCCCTCGTACTTCATCTTCGCCGGGAACATCCCCAACATCTTCCGCGTCATCCACTCGCCAACGGACACCATCCACAACATGACGCTGTACATGATGGGCGGCGAGATCGGGGACGATGTCACGTACACCGACGCTGACTATGCGGAAGGGAAGAACATGACCGCTCGCGGCTTCGAGACCCAGCTGTGGTTCCCGTTCTATTACGGGGTGCTCGTGGACATAGGATACTACAAGCCGACCTTCTACGGCAACGTCGGGCCGGGTGTGGCGGATGTGGCGGCCGGCGTCAAGGTGCCCTCGCTCGGGCGCAGCTAGGCGCCCGCCCGCCTGCCCGTCCAAGCTCGCGGTGTCTCCGTGCTCTCCGCGCCCCCTGTGTTGATGGAATGTCCGACGCTGACAAACGTGGACCAGTT
>JBFILE010000051.1:0-15655 GCA_041599855.1 Thermoplasmatota archaeon | reverse complement strand
CTACGCCGGTTACACCACCGCATCGCTGCCGCAGCGCCGCCGCACGCACAACCGCATCGCCGCCGCACGCGCTTCCGCACCGCCTTTGCACCGCCATCGCACCGCCTTTGCACCGCCTTCGCACGGCCTTCGCACGGCCTTGGCACCGCCTGTGCACCGCCTTCGCACGGCCACCGCACCGCCTTCGCACGGCCTTCGCACGGTCACCGCACCGCCTTCGCACGGTCACCGCACCGCCTTCGCGCCGCCTTCGCACGGTCACCGCACCGCCATCGCACGACCTCCGCACCGCCCCCGTGCCGAAACCAGATCGGCGGCCACGGGATGGCGACCTTTCGTGGGGACGAAGGCGGGCACGTCCGCATTGCCGGACTCCCATCCACCCTTCGATACGCCCCGCCCTGCTGGGGCCGCAGCACGTTGCTGTGCGATCCTCGCGAGATGCTGGCGCTTCCGGGGGCATACCCAACGGACATCGGGCGCGTGACCGAACCCATCGCATACCGCGTGAGCCACAAACCCTTAAACCCGCGATCGGGTCCGCATCCTCATGCGCGCCCTCGTGCCCGTGCTTTTCGCCCTGCTGTTCCTCGCGCCTGCCTTTGCGGGGTGCATCTCCTCCGGCGACGAACTCCTTGGATCGTCCGATGTGCCGGCCGTGACCAAGTGGTCGCCCGCGGAACGGTTGAACCTGTCCGCCCTCTCGAAGCCGGTCTTCGGCATGCTGCCGAAGATGGCGGATTACGTAACGGTCCAGGTGGACGGCGTGAAGCTGTACACCGAAGCATACCTCCCCGATGGTGAAGGCCCGTGGCCCACCATCCTCGTCATGAGCCCGTACTTCAACCACGGCGTGGACGGGGACATCGACCCCATGGCCACCTTCCGGGACGCATACGTGCCCCGCGGCTACGCCGTCGTCCTCGCGGACGTCCGCGGCACCGGCTACTCCGAAGGCTGCATGAACATGATGGGGGCGAAGGAACAGCAGGACGGCTACGACATCGTCGAGTGGGTCGCCGCACAGGAGTGGAGCGACGGCAAGATCGGCATGTACGGGGTATCCTACGTCGGGACCACACCCTCCGCCGCCGCCATCATGGCGCCCCCCAGCCTCGTCACCATCGTGCCCGTTGCCGGTGTCACGAACCAGTGGCGCAACATGTACCAGAACGGCGTCCCGTACTTCTTCCGTTTTTATCCCCTGACGTACGAAATCATCGAGGGGACGCCGCCGCCCACGGACATCTCCCGCGGGCCCGAGTGGGCCTTGAACGTGGCAGCCGCCGGTTGCGAACAGGAGGAGATGATCGAGCACGTGTCCCCGGGAACCTACGAGAAGGGGGTCTACGACGACTACTGGGCAGAGCGGAACTTCACGACGCGCGCCGGGAATGTCAAGGCCAGCGTGTTCTACGTGCAGGGATTCCAGGACCGCGCCGTGAACCCCATGGAAGCCGTGCACTGGTTCAACGACATCCAGTCGCCGAAGAAAGCCTGGCTCGGCCAATGGTTCCATTCCGTCGCCGACCGCGATGACTGGGAGAACGGTCTCCTTGCATGGTTCGACCACTGGCTCAAAGGGAAGGACACGGGCATCATGGACGGCCCCGTGGTGGAGGTGTTCACCAACGTCGGCACGGTCCGGGGCGCGGACCATTGGCCCGCGACGGCCGCCGAAGCGACCCCCGTGCGTCTGCATCTTGCGCCCGGCGCCCTTCAGGCGGATGCGCCGGCGGACGGCGCCGGAAGCTATCGGTTCGGGCCGCCCCGCGGCTTCGATGACGTGACCGGCCTGAGCTTTGTCAGCGAACCGCTCGCGGACCCCCTCCACATCGGCGGGTCCGCCGTCATGCACCTTGAGGCATCGAGCGACCGGCCCCACACATACTTCCTCTTCAGCTGGTACGATATCGACAAGGGGGATCAATGGACCGAGATCGCCGAAGGCTGGATGAACGCGCACCTCCGGGACGGATTCGACCGGTCGACGCCCCTCGAGCCCGGGGTCCCGGCGTCCTTCCAGTTCGCATTCGAGCCCCGCGAGTACGTGATCCGCGAAGGTCACCGCGTGGGCCTCCGCGTCATGGAATGGGACGGACGCGTCATGCCCATTGGGGAAGCCTCCACGATGAACACGATCCTGTTCGGCGAGGCAGGGTCGTTCCTCGAGATTCCGGGCCTCGTGGACCCGGTCACGCGGCCGGTTGGATGAAGGGCGTCATCGCCGGGCGAACCGGCCGAGGGCGATCTGGTGAGCGGCGACGTTGCCGAGGGAACGGAGAGCATCCAGTTGGGCTGCGGTCAATTGCCGCGGCTTCCGGTCGATCACGCACAGGGTGCCGAGGGGGAATCCGTCAGGCGTGAGGAGGGGGACTCCGGCATAGAACCGGATGCTCGGCTCGTTCACGACAAGGGGGTTTCCCGCAAACCGGGGATCAAGGAGCGTGTCCGGCACGACGAAGATGTCGTGGGGCTGGAGGATCGCGTGGGCGCAGAAGCTCACGTCCCGCGAGGTCTCGCGCACACCCAGGCCGATGCAGGACTTGAACACCTGCCGCTCGCGGTCCACGACCGTGATGAGGGCGATGGGCACATCCACGAGTTCCGCAGCAAGGGCGGTGACTTCGTCAAAGACCTGTTCAGGGCCCGATTCCAGGATATCGGTTGCGTACAATGCGTCGAGCCGGAAGTCCTCATCCACCGGCCGCGGCGCCGGAACGTAGGCGTGGTCGGATGTGAATGCGTGCTGCGGTTCCTCGAGATCAAGGTGGGCATACGCTCCCGTGATCTGCCCGTTCACGAGGATGGGTGTGAGCCGGAGGCGTCCCGTGATGGCTGTATCGTCATCGCGCCGGCATGTGACCCGTTGGTCGAAGCCCATCCCGTTCACGACCGCCTGGAGGTTACGCGCCGTCCGTTCCCGGGAATCATCCTCAAGGAGATCCAGGAACGGGGTCCCCGCCATCTCGCCGTCCGCGCGGCCGAGCAGCTGGGCGGCCCGGGGATTCGTCTCGAGGATGAGGCCGTCACGGTCGAGGGCGATCACAGGTCTCGGGTTGAAGCGGAACAGGGAACGGTGCTTCTGCTCGCTCTCCGCAATGCGGCGATCACTCTCCTTGCGCGCCGTGATGTCACGAACAATGCAGACGAGGCCCCTCGGTTCCGTGGCGCGAAGGGAAACCTCCTGAGGGAAGAGGGAGCCGTCCTGCCGCCGGCCCACGGCCTCGCCGCGCCACGATCCCCGCGACTCGACGAGGGGGGTCACGTGGGTTTCAAACCGGTCGAGTTCGTCGGGCTCGTAGAGGATGGCCCATCGCTTGCCAATGAGGTCCGCAGGTCGCTCATACCCATACAGGTGCGCGTGGATGTCGTTCATGTACACGAATCGCCCGTCGTCATCGACAAGGGCGACCCCGTCGAGCGATGCAGTCATCATGGCGGCGCGCTGACGGTCAAGTTGCCGGACATGCTCCGAGGCGGACACATCCTGGAGGGTGATGACTGCTCCCAGCGGCTCATCGCCCGCGGCCACGGGAACCACGCTGATGATGGCGGGGAATTCTGCGCCTGTCCGGCTGCGGATCAGGGCGGGTCCAAGTTGTACGCGTTCCTCCAGGATGGTCGCGTCCGCGATCGGGCATCGTTTCCCCTTGCCGTCACTTGGGCATCCGTTCGCGTGGATGACGTCGTGAACGAGCCGGCCCATGAGATCGTGACGCGTACGCCCCAACATGCGGATGGCCGCAGGATTCGCCTGCAGGATGCGACCGTCGAGACTCGTGGAGATGACGCCTTCCATGAGGCTCGATGTCGCGGCCGAGTTCTGCCGCATGCGGTTCATGACGTCGCTTGCGATGACATTGGCAAGGTACGGGTCGTGCTGGCGGCTGGCCTCGGCAAGGGCGGCGACCGCGCTCGCATCATCCAGGTTGCGGATGGCGGAAGCAGGGTGGATGGCTTCCGCGATCTCACTGTACGGTGCGCTGAACCGGACGTCTCCCATCCTGTTTCCCTCAGAGCATCCCCCGGATAGTCTTCGCGGCAGGCGCGCGAGCTTGCACGGCCCTGTGCCGCGGGCCGCAAGACATGCCGCCCGGACGGCGACCTGCCCGTTCGAGACCGAAGCCCTGCGGCACAGGGGGCGAACGGCCATGCAGGCCCCCGACGACGCGATGGACGGAACGCGGGTCCCACAAGAAGCGCCGGCCCTTCGCCCGGGTCAATCGATTCCGGATGAAGCCGTGCATCAGTAGCGGCCCAGTACCCCGGTCCTGAGGGCCCGCGTCTCCATGAAACGGAACGCCGCGAACCCGATGGCCATGAACACGCCGCCCGTGAGGGCGAGGCGGCCGAAGACGGGCGCAAGGTCCGCGAAGCCACGGCCAAGCAGCAGGGCGTCCCGTACCACGTGGAGGCCATGGGTCAGGGGGAATCCATTCGAAATGACCTGCACCCACGGGGGCAGCGCCTGCACGGGGATGATCATGCCGGCAACGAGGATGATGACCGGGCTCAGGATGACGGCCAACGCATGCGGCTGCTTCCAGTAGAGGCCGAGGGCCGCCATGAGGAACCCGAACCCCTGGAGGCTCACGATGGTGAGGGCGACGCCCGCCGCGGCCACGATGAGGGTGTTGGGGGTGATCTGGAAATCCACGAACAGGGTCCCGACCAGGATGACGGCGATGAAGTCCACGAAACTCGACACGAGGCCGGCGAGGGTTTTCGCATACATCCATGCGAAACGGCTGAACGGGGCCACGGCCAGGAGGTCCCACGTTCCCTGCCGTTCCTCGTCATAGACCGCACTGCCGCCATCATCGAGGGCGGAGAGGGCGAGGCCGTTGAAGGCGAGGCCGAGGGCGGCGAATGCCACGTAACTCGGGTATCCCGTCAACGCGGCGAACCGGGCCGGGACGGTGCCGGGCGCAATGAACTCGGAAAGGACCCATGCGCTCGCAAGGAGGAACACGGGGGAGATGATGGTGGCGATGGCCCACCCCGTGAGCGTGTAGCCGCGCACCTGGATGAGGAACGCGGAGCGGTACGTTCCGAGGAAGGTGCGGAAGGGCGCGGAGGTCGTGGTCATGATGGCATCGCTCCCTCAATACTGATGGAGGGTCCCCCGCTTCTTCGCGATCATCTCCATGCGGTTCACCATCCATGCGCCCGCGGTGAACAGCCCAACCGTCAGGATGGCCAGCGTGATCAGGGTGTCCGACACGTCCGCCCACCCCGCATTCCCGATGAGTGTCGCGCGGACGGCAAGAAGGCCGTAGGTGACCGGGATGGCGTAGCTCACGGCCTGCACGGCCGCGGGGAGCGCGGCCACCGGGAACTGGACGCCCGCGAAGAAGCGGATGGGCCCCTGGATCGAGAAGGCCAACGGCCCCGCGGACCGGCTCATCACGTAGAATCCCGCGAAGAAGATTCCGAGCGCCACCATGGCGCTCAGGGTGAGGACGATGGTGACGAAGGCGAGGAACGGGTCCGCAATCTGGAAGTCCACGCCGAAGAGGAAGGTGGCCACGACCATCGCAAGGAAGATCGTCCACCCCTGTTCAAGGAGACCGAACAGGGATTCCCCGAGGATGAATGCGATGCGGCTCGTGGGTGCGAGCATGATCAACTCGAATGTCCCGTACCATCGCTCACGTTCGATGGCCATGCCGCCGCGCCAGTTCATGCTCGTGAAGAACGAGAACAACGTCTGGCCGATGATGAGGAATCCCGTGAAATCCGGGCTCGCCGTCGCAGCCTCGAAGGCGCGCGAGATGTCCTCCGGGCTTGCGATTCCGATGTATGCGTAGACGCTCAGGCTCACCCACACGAAGGGTCCGAGGATGCGGTTCAGGACCCATGAGGGGTAGCTGATGCTGAGGAGCCAACTCTTGCGGGCGCTGCCCGTCATGGCGCGGGTGAAGGCGCGCGCCGCGGACATCGGCGACCGTGGCGCGCCCCGCGCGGCACCTTGCGGTCCGGCACCGGCGCGCCGATCCGGAATGCCCCCGCCGACAGGATCCGGCGTCGCAGCGGGCGTCACGGGTGACGGCCTCCGCCCCGCTCGGACGGGCCGTCCTCGGTGCCGAGGCTTTCCCCGGTGAGGGCCACGAACACGTCCTCCAGGGACGGTTCCTGCCGCGCGAGACTGATGAGGCGCGCGCCCGAGGATTCCACCGTGCGGGCGACGCGGGCCGTCGTGTCCTCATGGCCCGACTCCTCATGGAGGAGGACGCGGTACCGGGAGAGCCCGGCATCGCTGGCGCTGCCCGACGCCGTTGCGGTCTGCACCCCCGGGAGGGCGCGGAGGTCGTCGATGAGTTTCGCGGGCGCGTCCCGTGCCGACACGTCAAGACACGTGCCGCTTGCATGCTGCGCCTTCAACACCTCGGGATCGTCGAGGGCGACGATGCGGCCCCGGTCGATGATGGCAACGCGATCGCTGAGTTCGTCCGCCTCGGCCAGGTAATGGGTCGTGAGGACGATGGTGCGCCCCTCCTTCTGGAGTTCGCGCACGATGGCCCGGAGTTCGCGGGCAGCCACGGGGTCGAGCCCGATGGTGGGCTCGTCCAGGAGGAGGAGTTCCGGGTCATTGAGGAGGCCGCGGGCGATGTGCAGCCGCTGCTTCATGCCCTTGGAATAGTTCTCCACCCGTTCATCGGCGCGGTCCGACAGGCCGACGCGCTGAAGAAGATGATCGATCCGGGGGCGGGCCTCCTCGCGGGGCACGTCGTACAGGTCCGCGAAGAACCGGAGGTTTTCCCTTGCCGTCAACCGCCAGTACAGGGCGCGCTCCCCGCCGAGGACGACGCCGATACGGCGGCGGATCGCGTCTGCCTCCGTGACCACGTCGTGGCCGAGGACGCTCGCGGTCCCGCTGGTGGGCAGGAGGAGCGTGCTCAGGATCTTGATCAGGGTGGTCTTTCCCGCGCCATTCGGACCGAGGAGCCCGAAGAGTTCCCCCTCCTTCACTTCGAGGGAGAACCCGTCGATGGCGCGCGTGATGGCAGCTTCCTTGGACTTCTTCCTGCGCCACGGCAGACGGGACGGCTTGCGCTCGAAGGTGCGGATCAGGGAATCCACGCGAATCGCGGCGGGCCGGGGATCATCTGCGGCAGGCAATGGCGCGGCCTATGGCGGCTTCCGGCATAACGTGATGGGCCTCGGTCCGGGCGTGGCGGGGGTCCGGACACCTCCATGATTCAGTTCCCCTGCGAATGGCCTCGCGGGCGGCCTGACATCAGGACGGAACGGCCACTATGGGCCGCTCCGTTCCTGCGGCTTTCCTACCCTCGCTACTTCACCTTCCGCCACCGGTACGTCCAGTACCCACCGAAGGCTCCCACGAATGCGAGGAGCGGAAGCGGCACAAGGGCGCCGGACGCGGGTCCCGACTGGACGATGACCTCGAAGGCCGCGGAGGGCATCTCACCCGTCATGGGCATGGACGGTCCCAACGGCCCGTGGCTCGGGTCCAGCTGCCAGGCGGATTCCATGGGTTCGGCCACCAGCGGGTACACGATGCCGTCCGCGATCACGTACGGGACCACTGCATACGATCCCGCGGCACGGGTCACAAGGTCCAACGTTGCCTCGATGGGGGTGCCCGGGGCAAGCCGGGCCCGCGACGGCGACGTCTCGAACGACATGACATCAGAGCCAGTGATGAACCGGGCGAACGGGACATCCTCCCTGAAAAACGACAACGGCGCGACGGCCGCGCCCACGGTGACCTCGCCCATGTCCTTCGTGGACGTGAGCCGGAACCCGAGGCGCGCGGAATCCCCGAGTCCGAGGGTCAACGACCGCTCGGTGGTCGGTTTCCCTGAAACGGGCCCATCGAGGATCACCGTGGTTTCGATGGGGCTCGTCCATTGTTCCAGGTACGATTGCACCGTGACCATGTGTTCTCCGGCGACGATCGGCGTGTGCGAAATGTTGACGCGGACGGTTTCGCCCGGCTGCACCGTGACCCACCGCGTCTCCTTCAGGAACGAGCCGGGGCCGTAGTAGGTCCGCGGGATTGGGGCCTCCGACACGTCGATGCGGATGTTCCGCACCGTTTCCGAGCCGTAGTTCACCACCGACACGGTGATCCACGACGGTTGCCCGAGCACGAGATGGATGTCCTCCGGCTGGGCAAGGACGCCGGTGTGGAATTCCACGCCCACCATCTCCGCCACCGGGTCGATGATGCGACCGTCCTCGAAGTCGAACTTCCAGGCCGCGAGTTGCAGGGTCCCCTCCGGAATCATCAGGGAGAACGCGGTGGACATCCCGTACCCCCAACCGAAGTCGCCCGGTTGGTCGCTGAGAAGGAAGTCGCCCACGTGGACGATGCGGGATTCCCCCGAGGCGAGTGCGGGAACCGCGGCCGTTGCGAACGGTTGATCCTGGAACCGGACGCCCACGGAGAACGCCTTGCTTGGCGTGCTCCCGTGGTTCGTCACATTCACCTTGAACGGCAACGGATCCGTCACGCCCACGTGGTGCATCGTCGGGCGTCCATACCGGTCGGCGCCCGCGAGGGGAACGGGGGATTCGAAGGCCACGCTGACGGGGCGCTGGACATCCACGTTCCTGGACCATGCGTGGACGTTGCCATCCACCAGCGCGTTCGTGAACTTCGCATGGAGGGATGCCGATGGGGCAGCCGGGTCGGCCGTCATCGTCAACGGGAACGATTGCACGAGCCCGCGGTGCGCCACGATCCCAACGGACGTCCGGTTGAGGGTCACGCCGTGGGCGGTGATCGTGATCGTGTCATCGAGATCACGGTCGTACGCAACCACATGCATCCAGATCTTCACCTCCGTGTCCGCGAACGCCCAGAGGGGAGCGCTGCGTATGGGGTCCGGCGAGATGCTGAACCATCCTTCGATGGGGCTCGGGGGCCCCGACACCGGTTCCACGGGCTTGACCGGTCGAGCGGACTGGGCGTCTGCGGGCGCAAGGGCCGGCAGGAGGAGGAGGACAACGATGGCTGCCATCCAGGGGATTCGTGCGTGGGCGGGGACCATCCGGATCATGCGGCCACCTCCTGGCGGCGGAACACGAGGTACGCAGCGCCTACCAATGCGACACCCGCGAGGAACGTCGTGATGATCGGCAGCCACGCGAAAGGCGAGCCCGAGAGGAGGGCCCGGGCGCCGAGGGAGCCCGCGCCCATGGGGTTGAACTCGAGCCATTCATAGATGCGCGGGGCCACCTGCCGGAGGAGGAACCCGATCCCCGGTTCCTCCTGCGTGAAGAAGAACAGGAGGACATTCACGCCGCTTGCAAGCGCCACCGCCGACCGCGAGGTCTTCGTGAGGACGCTCACGAACAGGCTGGCGCCCACAAGGAACGTGAAGAGCGCGAAGAACGGGACCATGAAGATCCAGAACAACACCTCGAGGAGGACCCAGCCCACGGCGTGCGCGAAGGTCGCGTACGTGAGGGTGAGGACGCCCGCGAGGATGAAGTAGGCGACGAACGCGGCGGCAACCTTCGCCAGCAGGACGCCGGCGGGCGCCACGGGGCTCACAAGGAGCAGCCCGAGCATGCCGGAATCCCGTTCCTTGCTCACCGAATCCGCGGCGAACGTCACCGCGAGGATCATGAGCGCGAGGGGTCCCACGTAGGCAACCGGCATCAGGGGCTCCGAGAAGCCGATGCCGTATCCGGACCCGAGGAGGTCGTCAAGGAAAAGCGACAGGGGAATCGCAAGGAGGCCGACGATGGCGAGGACCACGGCGAAGAGTCGCTTCTCCCGGAACAGCTCCGCGAATTCCTTCAGGAAGACGCCGCGGAACCCGGTGACGAAACTCATTTCGTCACCTCCCGTACCTTCGGAACCGTGGGTTTGGCGGCATCCACGGGATCGTCCGCCACGTGCGCCTTCTCCACGTAGGTCTCGTACAGGGTCTCGATGGAGGGCGCGCGTTCGCTGCCTCCGATGACGACGCTTCCCGCACGATGGACCGCCTGCGCGATATGGACCCGCGACACCGGATCGCGGAACGTCACGATGAGCTTCGCCTTTCCTTCCTGGAGCGCCGATTCGACGCCGTTCAAGGCACCCACCGCTTCCAGGACGGCATTCGTGACCGCATCCAGTTCAAGGTCCGCCACACGAACCGCGCCCTCGCCGAGATCGCCCACGGTCTGCACCTTCACGAGTTCACCGGCGCGGATGAACCCGATGCGATCGCACACGGCCTGCGCTTCCGCAAGGTCGTGGGTGCAGAGGAATATGGTGGTCCCTTCCTTCGCGAGCCGCTTCATGACGAGGCGGATCTCCTTGCGGCCCGTGGGATCGAGACCACTCGCCGGTTCATCGAGGAACAGGACCTTCGGCTCATTGAGGAGTGCGCGGGCAAGGCCGAGGCGTTGGGTCATCCCCTTCGAGAACTTCCCGACCGCCTTCCCGTCCACGCCCTTCAGGTTCACCACGTCGAGGAGGTGGTCGATCCGATCCTCGCGGACGCCACGCGGCAATGCGTGCAGGCGAGCGAACGTGCGCAGGTATTCCCGCGCCGTCATGGTCCGCCACACCGGAACCTTCTCGGGCAGGTAGCCGACGATGCGGCGCACCGCGATCGGATCGGTTGCCACGTCATAGCCCCCCACGCGGGCAGTCCCCTCCGACGGTTGGATGAGCGTCGTCAGGATCTTGGTGGTCGTGCTCTTGCCCGCGCCATTCGGTCCCAGGAATCCGAACACCTCGCCCTGCGCGATGGTGAGGTCGAGGTTCCGCAGCGCGGTCATTCCCCCGTAGCGCTTGACAAGGCCCTTGGCCTCGATCGCAGCCGGCATCGTTTCCGGGAACACGATCGTATATTTTAACGCTCCGCGATATGATGCTTGAAACCGAACAACTCCAGCAGGGAGGCAGCTTGACCGGTGTTTCCTGGCGGGTTCGTGCGGTCTGGGCCCTCCCTTCCATCACGCACGCGGCCCGCCCCCCGCACCGAATGCTTTATTCCGAGGTTCCTGCTTCGCGGCTTGAGCGCCCATGAAGCAGAAGCTCAAGTCCCGGCACCCGATCGACATCCCCGTCGACTGGAAGCGTGGTCCCGGGATCGCGTCCACCATCTTCGCGTCGGCGCTCGGCCTCATCGTCGTTGGCGGTGCGCTCACCCTCGGCCTCGCCCTCATTTCCGGGAACCGCGGCCTCGTCATGGCCCTTGCCCTCGGGCTCGTGAGTGGCCTCGTCGCCCTCGGCCTCATGACGGCTTTCGTGTCCTCGAAGACCAAGTCGTACAGCGACGAGCGGACCATCGATCTGTACTGATGCGATCCTGCCGCCGCGCGGCGCGACATCCGGGGAATGCCCCGGCGCGCCGCACGACACGTGACATGCCTTCCTTCTCCGCCGCCCGCCCAATTCCATGGGTTGAGCCGACCACTGCCCGCTTCACCCAGGCGCAGCGTCCCGTGGACCCATGCGAAGCCGGACGCGGGATTCACGCGCGATCCGCTACGACCCGGATTCCATGATGTCGTGGACATCCCGTCCAAGCCGACCCATGACATCCGGTTCCCACCCCAGTTCCTTCCGCGCCTTCGTGTTCGTGAATGTCATCGGCACCCGCAGGCTTGCCGTGACCTCCCGGCTCACCGGCGGCGTGCGGCCGAATGCGCGATACCCGGCGTCAAGGACCGTCGCAGCCCCGTGGAGGAGGGCGATGGGAACCCGCGCGCGAGCCGGTCGTGCGCCGGAACCCTCGGCAAGAGCCGTGAAGAAATCGGCCACCGTCGCATTCACGTCCGTGAGCAGGAACGGGCCCGTGTGTCCGATCATGCGCACGATGCCGTCGGCGACATCGTCCACGTGCACGTAATTCATTCCCGCATCGCCCGAGGGATATGCCGGGATCCGTCCGTTCCCCACGGCGCGGAGGAGCGGGTCCCAGTCCCCGCCCGCGCCGAGGACCACGCCCGGCATGGCGATGGCGACCGCGATGCCGTGGTCGCGGCCGAAGGATTCGGCGAATCGGTGGGCCTCCAGTTTCGAGGCTTCGTACCCGCTCTGGACCGCGTCGCCGCGGGTGAACGATTCATCGGCAAGGACGCCGGGCGGGGTGGCCCCGAATGCGGCGATGCTGCTCACATGGACGACGCGCCCGACATCGGCCTTCCGCGCAGCCTCCATGACGCGGCGGGTGCCCCCCACGTTCGTCTCGAAGAGGATGTGGCGCTTTCGGCGAGGGATGCCGAAACCGATCCATGCCGCGAGGTGGATCAAGGTGTCGTGGCCGTTCAAATCCAACGATCCGTCATCCCGCGAGATGTCCCCCCGGATCGGCGTCACGCCCGGCTTGACCGGCGCGCGGTCCGGGCGTCGCTGGAAGGTGGTCACATGGGCACCGGACCCGTCTCCAACGAGCCGATCGACCACGCGGGATCCGATGAATCCGCTGCCGCCTGTCACGAACACGTTGCGGGGGGCTGATCCGGGGGGGTCGGGCGGGGTCATCGTGGGGACACGGGGCCGGGCAGCGAAGAAGCCTCCGGAACGCTCGTGAAGTGCAGGATTGTACCACCCACCATGGGGTCCAGGATTCGATCCATGTTCAACTCCCTTAAGAATGAGTGCCCATTGCCTTCGAAGAGTGAAGGGGAATCCTTAAATGAGCAACCCCGCCAATCCGTATCATGCGTGATCCCGGGGTTGGCCCGGACGCTGTCGAAGGTGGTGCCACCTTGGATGTCGTCCACCCGGACGCCGTCGTACGAGCCGCCCAGCGCGGCCCATGGCGCGAGCTCTTCCAGGAACTCCGCGGCATCCCGTACACTCCCCGTCCCCTCGCCTCGAATCCCCATTACTACTGGAACGTCGTCAAGAACACGGCCGACGTCTTCAGCCACAACACGCCGCGGGTCCACAAGATCCTCCTCCGGGCGAACCCGTACCCGAAGCCGTTCCAGAGCGTCGATGTCCCCCTCTCCGACGGTGCCACCCTGAAAGGCTGGCTCGGGAGCCAGCGGGAGCCGACGCCGGGGATCCTCTTCGTTCCCGGCACCTTCCACTCGAAGGACGACACAGGACGCAAGTACAAGGCCATCAAGATGTGGCGGGAATGGGGCGCCCGCGTCCTTGCCATCGACATGCGCGGCTTCGGCGAGAGCCACGAAACCTGGGGGGCCGGCGGCGGCATCGAGAAGCGTGACATCCTCGATGCGGCGCAACTCCTCATGGAGGATGGCGCAACGAGCGTCACCGTCATCGGCGAAAGCCTCGGCGGCGCCGCAAGCCTCCTTGCAGCCGCGGAACCCGAAGCCCCGGACCTCCTCAGCGGAGGCGTCATTGCATGGAGCGCCTACTCGGACCTTGCCACCCAGGTGCGCTACATCGTGACGAACCCGGGCCGGCGCCACCCCTTCTACGTTCCCCATAATTTCTTCCGCTTCATGTTGTGGTCCCGGACGAACCGGGAGCACTCGCGCTTCGACACGTTCCTTGCCGAGCGCGCCGACGAACTCGGCGTGACCCTCGACGAATTGTACGAAACCGGGTCCGCCATGAACCGGGGTGCGCACATCCGCGTGCCCACCCTTGCGGTCCACGCGCGGGACGACCCCATCGTCCCCATCGAACAGAGCGGCTTCTTCGCCGATGCGACCCGCGACAACCCCAATGTGGACGTGGTTGTCCACGAAACGGGCAATCACTGCTTCTTCGACGAAGCCGACTTCGAATGGTACTGGAAGACGAGCCAGCGATTCGTGGACGGCGTCGCAAGCCGCCTCGGCGGTGCCGTGGTGCCGGGCGTCGGTTCCGCGGCCATCGAAGGGGACGAAGCCCTCGCCGGTTGACCCCGCGGGCGAAGTGGAAGGCCACATAAGCGACCCGCGCCCATTCCGATGCGTGATGCGCGCAGCAGCCATCCAGTTCCTGCACCGCGCCAGTGTCGACGAGGCATTGGAGGCCGCGCACGATGCCGTCCTCCGTGCCCATGCCGGCGGTGCTGGAATCATCCTGCTCCCCGAGTATTTCGCCGCCCCCTCCGATGCTGCGGTCGCAAAGGACCCCAAGCACCTTGCGGGCCGCGCCGACGATGTGGCCCGCGCCGTCGCGCGCATGAGCCGGGAGACCGGAGCCGTCGTCGCCGCAGCCTCCCTCGCCGAACGCGACGGCGGCATCGTGAACGAGGGATACGTGTACGCGGCCGGCAAACCGGTCGGCGTCCAGCGGAAGGTCCACCCCATGCCCAACGAGGAAGCCTGGGGGCTCATCCCCGGCGAAGGGTTCCACGTGTTCGAGGTCGGTGACCTGCGACTGGGCGTCCTCGTCTGCGCCGATGTCCTGTACCCGGAAGCGCCCCGCATCATGAGCCTCGACAACGTGGACATCATCCTGAACCCGGTCATGAGCCCATGGCGCGGGGACGACGACGAGGACGTGACCCGCGTCGCACGCGAAAGCATGTTCGTTGCCCGCTCGTGGGACGCCGCGGCCTTCGTCATCAAGGCCGGGGCCACCTCCCCCAACCGCAAGGCGGTCGGGCGGAGCCTCATCGCGGCGCCATGGGGCGTCCTTGCCCGGTACCGGGACCCGTGGGCGGAGGAAGTCCTCCTCGCCGACCTGGACCTTGTCCAGATCCGCGAATTCCGCAAGACCCACCGCGGCCTTCAGGCACGCCAGCCCGATGCCTATCGGCGCCTCATTGAATGATGGGGCCTGCGCGGGGGGCCGCGGTTCACGTGAATCCGCGTGGGCCGCGCGGGGTATGTGTGGGAAGTGACTCCCTCCGCCCACCCGCCTACTCGGCACCCATCGCGGCAAATGGCGGCAATCGTCGACAGTTGAACCCCGAAACCCTTTGACCCTGTCGACACCTTTTTTAGCGGAGCGGCATAGACGCGCACAGGCCTCCCGGAAGACACACGACCACACGCCCCCGTCCGCGGGCGATGTGGGGCGGCGGGAGATGGGGGAATCCGAGCCGTGAAAGCGAGCGTGAACGACATCCTGATCCAAGAACCGACCCGACCGCATCCGACGCACGCGCCCAAGCAGGGCGCCGTGGGCCGGCCCGCGTCATCCCCAGCGCCCGCCACCGTCAACGTACGCACGGGCACGTCCCTTGACGAGTCCCTCGGGTACGTCCTCGGGCAGACCCTCGGCGACTACTTCACGGACAAATATTTCAGCCTCCCCGAAGCCGCCCGCCGCCGATGGGATGCGACCCGCCTCGTCCACCACGGCGCCCTCGGCCAGATCCTCGCCGACGGCGGGGCCCAAGTCGCGGAATCGGTCCCGAGAGGCGTCCTCCGACGCGCCGCCGAAGCCGCGCGCGCCTTCGGCGAAGGACTCGCCGAAAGTGACCGCCACGACGAGCCCGTCTGGTGGACGGACGGGAAACTCGCCAGTACCGCCACCGTTCTCGCGCTTGCGCTCGAACGGCGGCGGTAATTCCTCCCGGACGCGGCACTGTTCGGCCCGCCCTCCGCGTGCCAAGCACGCTCCGGGCGGAAGGTGCCGCGCCCGGCCGAAGGGGGGCTTCGCGCCCCCCTTCCGGTATCCCCCCGCGGTCTCCGACGGGGCTGGTGTGCTGGTTCTCGCGTGGCTCGAACCCTGTGGGGTGCGCGCCGGGTGGGGGGTGCCGCGCCCGGCCGAGAGGGGGGGCTTCGCGCGGGGGTGGCTAGTTAAGCTTCATCCCCGCAT